>JAUWIQ010000028.1 GCA_030605285.1 Planctomycetota bacterium | reverse complement strand
GGCATAAAGTACCACCGGGAGTTTCTCGGAAGAAGTCTCGGGCAGGAACAGCAGCACCGGTAGGGGAACATCGTCCTTGCGCACGAGTGCCAATTTTTCAATACGGTAGCCGTCACGCTCAATCGATCCTCGCGTCTCGACTTGGTACGGAGGCCGCGAACTGCGCATCCCGATCGTTTGGCGAATCGCGCTGCGTCGCTCTGCTTCGGATCCCGATTCCCAGAAGCGTATTCGCGCTGCTGCGAGTCTGCGGGCCTCCTGCAGATTCATTGCGGCAACGGTCGTCTCTGCGGGAAAGTCGCCCTGAATCTGGCCCGTGTGCGTGACCGCCAGGGCTTGGTCTTCCAGCGGTTCAAAAGGCTCTTCTTCCACGGCACGATCATCATCGCATAACCATTTGCGCATAAAACGGGTGGCCGCTTCGCGGTGCGGTCGATGAAAACCATGGGGAGAATTGGTTTCCAAGAAATCGAAATTTGCCTCCTTCCCCAAGGCCGAGAAGACGCGGCGGGTTTCGTCGGCGCCGGCGCGGGTAGCGAGAATATCAAAAAAATCATCCGTGGCCCCAAGGACGAGCGTGGGGCGATCGGCACGGATCGCGCAGTAGTCGAAGTGATCGATCCCCGCCGGTCCTTCGCCAGGCAGCCACTGGCAGCCATCAGACGGTCCGACCGTTTCAAATTTGCGGAGCCGAGTCATCAGATAGCAGGAGGGGGCGGCTGGCCCGACGCGCGGATCGGCCGCCATAAAAAAAGTGGTCTGCGTGCCGCCCCCGCTGGTTCCCGTGAGTCCAATCGGTTTTGTGGGATCGACCTCCGGTCGTGTCCGCAGGTAATCGAGACTTCGCATCCCGTCCACCAGTTCGTACCAGACCGTGCTGCGGCCCACCAGCAGGGCGCCGAGATCCAGCAGCGTGTGCGTCATGGTGCCGTAGCGGGGCGCGGCAGGCAGTTGGATCCGCTCTCCTTGGCTGATCGGGTCGTAGCAGAGGGCGACGAGACCATTTTTTGCCAGCAGTGCGGACGCCGCCTGATAGGCGGGATAGGCCTTGCCGTTGTCGCTGTGCCCGCAGGCGACGAGTACGCCCGGATAGGGAGGTTTGCCCACCGTTGGTAGATAGAGGTTGGCGGTCACGTGGTGTCCCGGTTGGCTCTCGTAGCGCACTTTTTCGATACGATAGCCGTCCCGCTCGATCTGTCCGGTCACCTCAGGGTTCAACGGGGTCTGTTCGGGAAGTGGCCCAAGCAAACGGAGATAATCCTCTTGCAGCTGCAGCCGTCGATCTTCGGCGGCGTCCGGCGAGGCGAGCGATGCTTCGAGTTCGCGACGGCGTTGGTGAGAGAGTCGTTTGGCATCGTAGAAGAGTGTCCGGAAGAGGAGTCGCTCGCTGCCGGCCGGCAGCACATCCCAGCGATTTTCAGTCTGAGTTGGCTCTACACCGCAAACCGACCGTACCATTAGAAGCATCCAGATCAGGAGCAACGAGCTACGGATTTGCATCGAGGACTCCCGCGAGATCATGTCACCAGGCTTGCCACGCGGTCTGCGGGGGCCGAGGAGGGTGGCTCGGCGGGATCGATGAACATCCGATGCCAGAGTTCCAGGCAGAGTAGCGACCAAAGGGAACGGTTGTGATCCCAGTCGCCCGATTGGTGCTGGGCCAGCAGCCGATGGATCGCCTCGGGTTTGAAATAGCCTCGGTTCAAACTAACCGGATCGGTCAGGTGTTGGTAGAGAAAGTCCTTTAACTCATTCCGGAACCAGTGGTCGAGTGGAATGCTGAATCCCATTTTTCTTCTTGAGGCGATTCTCGGTGGGATCATGCTTCGGAAGACCTCTTTGAGAATGAATTTCGAGTTTTTCCCCGACACCTTCTGGGTGTAGGGCAGCGCAGTGGCAAGCTCGACAACCCGGTGGTCGAGAAACGGGCTGCGGCACTCGAGCGCGTGGGCCATACTCGCCAAGTCGACTTTGACCAGTAAGTCACAAGGGAGATAGGTTTGCAGGTCGGTTAGCATGGCCTGGGACCCCGTGCTGCGCTGCCTACAGTTTTCCATAGCCGAGACAAAAAATTGTTCAGCATCGTCTGTTCCCAGTCGGGCGGCGAACTCGGGCGTAAAAAGTGCCTGGCGGCTGGCGGCCGTAAATTGAGTTACCCAGCGTACGAACCGCGCGGGTGGCTCTTCCCGAATTAGTCGCATCCGGTCGCGGAGTTTTCTTAAGAACGCATCTTGCCTGTCGGGAGCGGGAAGCAGGTCCCAGAGCCCGTTTCCTATTAACTGGCGTACGAACGGCGGAAACTTATCGATGCGTCCCAGCTTATGAACGGTCTGGTAACGCGTGTATCCGCCAACCAGCTCGTCCCCGCCATCGCCGGTCAAGGCAACTTTCACGTGCCGCCGGGTAACTTCCGAAACATAGTACGTAGGAATCATCGAGCTGTCGCCGAACGGCTCGTCGTAGTGCCAAGTCAGGGTCGGCAGTACCGAGAGAGAGTCGGGATTCACCTGGAACGCGTGATGATCGGTCTTGAGATGTTCGGCGATCAGACGGGCGTCCGCGGTCTCGTCAAAATCGGAAATGGGAAAACCAATGGTGTAGGTTTTTGTTGCCTGCGTGGCGTGTCGCTGCATCAAACCGACAATGACCGTAGAATCGATGCCGCCGGAAAGGAATGCTCCGAGTGGTACATCGCTCCGCAACCGCAATCGCACGGCATCGTCGAGTTCGGCATTCAGTTCCTCTCCGACGTCCGTAAGGCTGCGGGATATTGTACGGTTGAGATCCAAGTCCCAGTAACAACCGATTTGCAATTGCCCCTTTTCGTAAATCGCATAGTGCGCGGGAGGCAGTTTTTCAATTCCAGCGAACATCGTTCGTGGATGGGGCACATAGAGGTAGGTCAGATATTCGCTCAAGGCATGTGGATTTACCTCGCGTGGAACGCCTGGCACTTGCAGGATGGCTTTGATTTCGCTGGCGAAGAGGAGTCGACCCGCCTCTTCTCGGTAAATGAGGGGCTTCTGGCCCAGGCGATCGCGAGCCAGAATCAAGCGACCCCGGGGCCGATCCCAAATCGCGAGCGCGAACATTCCGCGCAACTCGGAAAGAAAGTCCATCCCCCGCTCTTCGTAAAGATGAACAATCGTTTCGGTGTCTGAGTCGGTGCGGAACTGGTGTCCCTTCTGCTGCAGTTCGATTCGCAGTTCGCGGTAGTTGTAGATTTCGCCATTGAAGCTGATCCAAACTGTCTGATCTTCATTTGACATCGGCTGTTTGCCACCCGCCAGATCGATGATGCTCAGTCGTCGGTGATTCAGAGCGACTCCGCCACCATCCGGAGTCTCTTCAAGGTGATGCCCTTCGCCATCGGGGCCGCGATGCTCGATGACCGACGTCATCTTGGTTAGCACCTGCCGCGTGAGCGGAGTACCTGCTGGGGTCCAGACTGCACCGGCAATACCACACATATTTTCAGCAAGACCTTTCGCTTGGAGCATGGAGGTCCCGAGCGGGGTGCCTGGGGACGTGATTTTGCAAGGCAGTCAAACTCCCGTGAAGAAAACAGCGTGAACAGTAAGCCCAGTCGATGAAACAATTCGAAAAATAGGAGCAGAAGCTAAGATCTGCATGGTGGAATCTGGAATTCATACGATTACGGAACTTCCCCAACACCGCCCATTTTGCAGCGAATCTTAATCACCGTCGCGATAGATCGCAATACAGAGCCAAACCTTTTATTGATTATAGCTTGGTTCAAAGTCTCCGTGTGTCGCTGGATTTTGATTTTTCCAGGTGTTACAATCTGGCAGCTTTTCCCTCCATGATTATCGCCCCTGGATAACCGATCGATGAAAGTCTGCCTGCGAGTGCTACCCACGCTTCTTGTCTTGGTGTTCTTGCTGCCTCTCCTGCCGGCGGCCCGCTCAGCCGATACGGAAGAAAAACCACCGACCGCGAATGATGGTTTCCGGCCGCTGTTCAACGGAAAAAATCTCGATGGCTGGTATACGTTCCTGCAGAAACACGGGCCCGACAACGATCCCGACAAAATCATTACGATCGAGGACGGCATAATCCATCTCTACAAGCATGCCAAACATGGCGACAAAGTGTTGATGGGATATATCGGGACCGATAAAGAGCACAGCGATTACCACTTCCGCGTGCAGTACAAATGGGGCGAGAAAAAATTCGCTCCGCGTTTTGAGATCTTGCGCGATGCGGGCATCTATTATCACCATGTCGGCCGTGATTTTGTCTGGCCCCGTGCGATGCAGTACCAGGTCGAAAAGACCAACATTGGCGACATCGTCACGGTAGGCAATCTGCGGTACGACACCTGGGTCGATCCGAAAACCCGTGACGAGCTGAAACCGACCTTCATGCTCCGCGAGGACGGGGGCGTCGAACAGATGCACGGCCAGCAGGCAGGCATCACGCATTTGGCGCATCGGGGGCAGTGGGAGCAGCCAGGCTGGAATCAGATTGAGGTCGTCTGCCGAGGCGCTTGCTCCGAGCATTGGCTCAACGGCAAGCTGGTGGCCAAGTGCAAAAATATCCAGCAGCCTGTGGAAGGTGCCGGCGGAAAAAAATGGTTTGCGCCTTTGCAAAAAGGTAAAATTCTGCTCGAGATCGAAGCGGCGGAGATTTTCTTCCGCAATGTGGAGATCAAAGATCTACCGCCCGCCGCATGCTGCGATTGAGTGCAGCGGATGTCCCGCCAGCTTTTGACCCAGAGTGTGCTGCTACCCTACCGCTGCCTCTCTAAACTGCCTCTCTACACTGCCTCTCTAAACCGTGGGTAGCTCGTATCCTTTGCGGTATTCGCGGCCCAGCAGCAGGTTGGCCTCCGCATCGGGGATCGTGAGGTCGCGGTCCTTGAAGCAGGTAACCTGCACCGGATCCCAGTAAAGTCTGCGTCCCACCCGATAGGAAATATTGCCCAGGTGGATCGCCGTGCAGGTCTTATTGTGCTTCTCGATCGAGGCAATTGGCCGCTGACGGTTTTCGATGCAGTCCATAAAATTGTTGACGTGCAGGCCGTACGCCCTGCCTGCGCTCGGTTTTTCGAAACTCTCGATTCGTGTTTCCCGCTTGGGGTTCCAGGGCTCTGGTTTGCGGAAATCTTTGGGCGACCCCGCGACATACCAACCGTCGTCCCAGTTGGTGTAGAGCCTCCCATCCGAGCCATAGAACTCAATGCCGACGCCCGTGTGCGCGTTGTGATTGTAGGGCGAGAGGGCCAGCACGGCCGAATAGTTGTGAATTAATGGCGGCCGATCCCCCACGGCAGGAAATTCAAAAAGGACCTCAAGTGTGTCGGGCGTGTCGCGGTCGTCGTCGATCAGATACTTGCCGCCAAAGGCCGCAACGCTTACCGGATCGGGCGTATCCATCGTCCACATAACGATATACTGCAGGTGGATATTCCAGTAGCCCAGAATCCCGCCTGCATAATCGTAGAACCAGCGAAACGAACCGTGGAATCGTTTGGGGTTGAAGGGCCGCGCGGGCGCCGGGCCCAGCCAGCGCTCGTAGTCCACCTCTTTGGGCGTGGACTGGTCGGACCACTTGCCAAAACCGGTGGGCCCCCACATGCCCCGATTGAAGGTACGGGTCTTACTGATCACGCCAAGTTTTCCCGAGCGGACAAAATCGCGTGCTGCCTGCATGTGCGGTGCACTGCGAGTCTGAGTGCCGACCTGGACCACACGGTCCATTTTGTCACGGGCCCGGACCATTGCCTGACCTTCCAGGATGTTGTGGGAGCAGGGTTTTTCACAATACACATCTTTCCCCGCCAGACAGGCGGCGACCGTGACCGGAGCGTGCCAGTGGTCGGGAGTCGCCACAATCACAAAATCGATGTCGGGTCGATCCAGGACCCGTTCAAATTCCTTATAGGTATCGGGCCGCTTGCCGAGGGTCTTTTCAATTCGGTCTGCAAAGGCTGCGGTGCGGCGGTTGTCGACATCACAGACGGCTGCAATCTGACAGCGACCCGACTCCATGAACTCGCCAAGTAGATGGCCGGTGATCCCGCCGCAACCGATCACCGCACCCGTGAGTTGGCGGCTTCCGTCGCTTGCGGTAACCACATTGGTTGTTGCCAGCGTGGCAAGACCCGCCGCGCCGGCGGTCTTGAGGAAGTGCCGACGACCCTGCTGCTCGTCACGATCCTGCGGAGAATTAGAATTCACGCCGGGTTGATTCATTTGCGACATGCGGGGCTATCCTTCAAGGGCTCGCTTGCTATGGGAAACAGGGTGGTCTAAGAAAGAACGCTCGAGGAAATTAGTAGTCCAATCGACGCCGCCCAAGTTCGGGTAAGAAATGCGGGCGATCGCCAGCCTCATTGTAGACGATTTTTCGGAATCTCGCCGCACCTCTCGGGCTACGAAATTTCCGCATTGGACTTCTCTGGCACCAGCGTGCTGATCCGCAGGTGGCCGTCCCGGTGGGCGGTGGCGATTTGATGCCGCTGCCGGTCGATTGCCATGTCCCGAGCGACGTCGGGCAGCGCAAAGGCATGGAATTCGTCCTCGGCATCGACTTTCCAGAACAGCAGATGCCCACCCGCTTTGCCCGCCGTAGAGACCACAAGCGTATCGTCGCCCTGGAAAAAAGATTCCCAGGGAACTGTTGAAAGGTTGTCGCGGGTTTTTTGCTGCTGGGTAATCTCGCCCGATTCAAAATCAAAAATCACATTTCCCGGTTGGACCTCGCCACCCAGATAATTAGGAGCCGCCCGCAATCCGCTGACCGCTAGTCGCTCCCCTTTGGTATCGAACGCAAGTGCGCGCGTCCCGCGGAGGTGCAAGTTGTGATTTTTGTCGATCCGGTGCAGGGTGGGGGCATGGAGCTCCTTGATCAGTTTGCCGGAATCAATTTCCCAGCATTTGATGCGGGCGGTCAGATCGCCCGAAACCAGTTGCTTGCCATCCGGATGGAAGGCGACGCGATAAATATCGAGCGTATGGCCTTCAAGTGTTTGCAGCAGGCGTCCGTTTTCCGTGTTCCAGAGTTTCACGACCCGGTCATTGCCCGCGGTGGCCGCTACCTTGCCATCCGGACTGATCGCGACATCGCGGATCCAGGCCTGATGGGCAGAAACTTTCCTCAATAACTTCGGGGTCTTTTCCGCAAGCGACCAACAGAGAAGATTTCCATCTCCGCCACCGCTGAAGAGCAAGCGACCTTCCGGGTGCATGGCGAGTCCAAAGCCCCAGGTTTCATGGCCAATAAGTTCGGATATTTCCGAGCCATCTTTTGCCCCCGCGACTGGGACGCGCCAGATGCGGTTATCCTGCCCCGCGGTGTAAAGATGCTTGCCCGCAGGATCAAAGCAACAACGCAACAGCGATTTGCCCACTTTCAGTTCCGCGATCACGCGCGTCGCTTTGGGGTCTATAATTTGGGACCCAATCTCGGCCCTCTCGGTCGCAGTCGAGGGACCTTGGCCCGCAGTTTTATCAGCCGCTTTTCCCACAGTCATCATATCAGCAGATCCTCAATCGGTCCGTGTGCAGGCTCCGCCATCGGGATCTCCTTGCCATTCGTTTCGAACGATGCAGTCGAATCAATGCCGAGGGCTTGATAGAAGGTATGAAACAGATCGGCTTGATTGACCCTGCCTTCCACCACTTCTCTTCCCGTTTTGTCGGTTTTTCCAAAGACTGCCCCTGTATGGATTCCACAACCTCCGAGTACCAGTGACCAGGCCTTGTTCCAATGGTCCCGCCCCAACTGTTCATTGATTTTGGGTGGCCGCCCCATTTCGGACATTACGACAACCAGCGTACTCTCGAGGAGGCCCCGG
The DNA here is from genome assembly GCA_030605285.1 of Planctomycetota bacterium. The sequence goes on along the minus strand of JAUWIQ010000028.1, from coordinate 2,683 downwards.
GTGTGCAAGTCGTCGATCAGAACGGAAAAGGTTCGGTCGAATTCGCCAAGTTGTTCAAGATGAATATTGAAGTTTTCAAAATGGGAATCATAAGCTCGATGCCTGACTTGAACACAGGGAACATTGTTTTCCAGTAAGCGTCGTGCCAGCAGGCAATGTCTGCCAAAGTCATGTTCCCCATAACGGTCGCGATCTTTTTGGGGTTCTTTCGAGAGGTCAAACACATCTTTCCGCCGCGCCATGCGAGCGGCCATCTTGTAGCTTGACGCATAGGCTTCGGTGTCGGCGGTTCGCCGATTCCGACTGAGCCGATCGTCGAATAGCGATCTTAAGGCCGAGCGGCGGTCGATCGCCTCTGCGGTAAGGCCCTCGGGGAGATTTAAGTTGTTGGGTGGTTTTGCGCGGGCCAGATTGACACCTGCAAAGCGGGCCCCCAGGAAGCCACCGTGTCCCAGGTGATAATTGGAAGTCTGAATGATGGCATAGGGTGGCATGTCCGAATTAGGCAAGACAAGTTTGCTCGCGGCCGCCGCACCCAGATAAGGGAAGTCGGCGCCCTCTTTCAAGTTGCGACCCGTTTCCAGAAGATATTTTGCCGGGGCGTGATCCTTCTCTGCTGTACTGATGCTACGCACGACGGCCAAATGATGCATTTGGGTCGCGGTGTGTGGCAGCAACTCACTGACATGCAGTCCTGGCACCGAAGTGGGTATCGCGCGAAATGGTCCTCCTTCGTCGGTCCCCGGCTTCGGGTCCCAGCTTTCCAGTTGGCTCAAACCCCCATCCAAAAAAATCACCAGCATCCGCCGTTGCCCAGTCGCTAACTCGCCGGCAGTCGCGAGGCCCGCCAGCCCACCACCGAGTAGGATGCCACTGCCCACCGTCGCAGCGCCTTGCAGGAACTGGCGCCGGGCGAAAAGGTGTTCTGAGGAGCCACAGGAATAATTTTTTCGCACGAATTCTTTCCCTTATGAGCTAGATAAACAAACTCTCACCGCAACCTATTGTTGAAAACGGAACTCGGCACAACTTAGCAAGGCCCAAATAAGATCCTGAATTGCAGTCTCTTTTCCGCCGGATTTTTCGACAACCTCCGGTTTTCCTGTCATATAGCCACTCACGATTTCCGTCTCTTCCGGATTGGGGTATCGGGAAAGAATTGCCAAGTACAATTCGTCAGCGATTTGCTGTGGGCTACTTGTGTCCACCAGGCGCTCGACGAGACTTTGGGAGCCACCACGGATCCATCCCAGGACTCGGTTGCTGCGGCTCATGAAAAGCGCTTCGCGAGCGGTTGCCTGATAATCACCATCAGGCTGACCGCGAGGATCATGCACATTGACAATAAAGTCGTAGAGGGCCTGTTCAACTTTGGTGTGCAAAGACTGTTCAACCTGGTCGTTTGTTGCGATCGATTTTTCAGCGAGGTTGCTCAGCTCGTCATTTTTGGATGCTTGCTTGTCTTTTGCATCGGCCACTGTTTGTGAAATCAATTCCTCACGGTACCGATCGACGATCCCCACGGCCTCGGAAATACTCCAGGTCATCTGTTCTGCGGTCAGGGGCAGGACATGGCCGCAATTAAACCGTTGCCGCCAGCGCTTTGCCAGTTGCTGCAAAGCTTCTTCTTGCGCTGTATCGTCCCGAGATACTTTACTCGTAGTTTCGACAAATTGCTTTAAGGCCTCAAAGTCTTTTAGCCGTGCTTCGCCGGCAACCTGCTTTTGCTGTAGCTGCAGCTGATGCCCTTGGATGTCGCGATGCTGCTTCTGTAATCGTTGCTCTTTCTGCTTGAGTGCAAGCAGGTGTTCCCCTAAAGCGGCAAGTTGACTCTTGGTTTCCTTCTCTGTCTCCAGCACAGTTTGTCGGTGGCTGTTTAGGTGCCCGAGGCGGTTCTGAACCTGCGCCCGTTCTTGGTCTAATAGTGTGGCTCGCTCCCGGGTTGTTTTAATGGCGTCCGTCAGAAATGGATTGTCGGGTGCGAGCGTGATGAAATGATTGAACCGCAGCGATAAGGTGCGGATGTCCTGTGTGCCGCTCTCTAGCGAGTCGAGAAGGTCCTCATATCCCGAGATTTCAGTCTGGAGGCCCTGGGCGGTGCGGTGCGTGGTAGCGACTTCTTCCTTGAGCGCCTGTTGGCGATCTGTAAGTTCGGAAACTTGCTGCCCAAGTTGCGACCTATCTCGTTGTATTTGCTTTCGGTGTTTGCCGACTTGTTCTGCGGCTAAGTGGTACTCTGTTTTCTGTTGCTCGGCCTGTTTTCTGTCGGCGTCTGCGTGGTGGGCATATTCGACGAGTTCCGGAGGTATTTCGCTGCTCCGCTGGTAGGTATAGGAGCGGGCGATTTCCTGCACGAAGCGGCGAAGATCAAAATTGAATGCGACCAGCGATTTTCCGAGGGCCTCAAGTAATTCAGGATGGACAGGTGGATTTCCGCTGTGATGCAAATCAAGTGGGTGGACGATCCCGCGCCCCAGCATATGTGCCCAGATCCGATTCGCTAGATTCTTTTGGAAAGCGGAGTAACGACCGCTGGTGAGTTCCTCAGCCAGACGTGCTCGCCGAGAAAATTTGGGAACCGGACGTACGCCATCCGCGGGCTTGACATGATACCGCTGGTCTTGCTCCAGCTTGGGTTCATCTAGGGTTTTTCCGCCTGGCAGGTGGGGCATCATCTGCTGTG
>JAUWIQ010000182.1 GCA_030605285.1 Planctomycetota bacterium | reverse complement strand
CCCGTAAACGCCGTCGATATTTTCTTCATGGGGATTTAGGGGCCAGCAAGGCCAGCGGAGAGTAGAACAACCTCGATAACCGGTCAAGGCGACAATTTAAGGATCTGGCCGCTGGGTTGTGGAAACAGCCCGGGGTAGAATGCAGCCCGCCAAAAAAGCCTTCGTTGCCAGCATGATTCCCTCGAAGTGGCGTCTGGCCTTTGCTGCCTGTGGGAGTCTATCCGCTGCTAGTAAATTTTAACTGGAGGAGAAAAAGAATGCGCTGTTATACGGTCGATGGTCGGGGCCTCGCGTCCTTGAAGATGGTCGATCGTCCACCACCCGGCCCACTTGCAGCGGGAGAGGTGCGGATTGATGTCCATGCCGTAGCCCTGAACTACAGGGATTTACTGGTAGCGAGCGGCCAGTATGGGGGAACGCAGAATCCACCGATTATCGCGGCCTCAGATATGTCGGGCGTTGTTTCGGAAGTCGGTCCTGGCGTGACCGATTTTAAGCTGGGAGATCACGTGGTGAACGCTCCCCTGCGCAATTGGCCAGCAGGAATGTTGTGCCGCAGTTGGTCACGTTCCTTTGTCGGGGGGCAGGGTGTCGATGGCGTTCTGGCAGAACAGGTGACTTATCCTGCTGCAAGCCTTGTCAATGCGCCAAAACATCTTTCGCACGAGCAGGCGTCAACACTGGTCGTTGCCGGTTTAACTGCCTGGGCTACCCTTGTCACACACGGCATTACGAAACCGGGACAATGGGTATTGATTCACGGTACAGGTGGAGTGGCAATTTTTGCCACCCAAATTTCCCGGATGCTCGGTGCACGAATTATCCAAACGACATCCAATAAAAAAAAGGCTGAACGACTGAGGACAGAATTCGGTGTTCACGCAACGCTTGACTATCGCGACGAGAGTTGGCCGGAAGAGGTCCGCCGCTTGACCGCCGGTCAGGGAGTGGATGTCGTAGTCGAACTGGCCGGCGGTGAGTCCCTGTCAAAATCAATTCAGGCATGCAATTACGGAGCCCGCATCGGCATAGTCGGTGTCTTGGACGGCTTGGAGAGTTCGATCAATGTCTTTTCCTTAATCATGCATCAGGTCACTGTGCGAGGCATTTATATGGAATCGGCCGCTGAAATGAGGCGTTTTAGTGGAGCGGTCGAAGCGGGTTCATTAAATCCTGTCATTGACCGCGTTTTTCCAATGGAGAATGTGAAAGATGCTTACTCGCATCTTCACGCCCAAAAGCATTTTGGAAAAATTGTGATCCAGGTTCGCGCTTGAGTGCATCTCCCTTGCCAGGGTAGCCCCGCTGCAGTCTTCGAGGCTCTAGCCGTTCCCTGGTTTTGTATGTTTTGCCCTGGGCATTGTTGACAGTTACGACGATGTCTCTGAGAATGATTGCTTCCTAAAACGTTTTGTTCTTTATGGATCAACGAGACTGTAGATGACAACTGAGCAAAGTCAACAAGCTACCTCGGTGAACCGCGAATCGCTGACCGTCAATTCGCGGTTTCACGGGAAGGTCGTGGTGATCACTGGGCCGAGTCTGCACGGTATCGGCGGTGCCATTGCAAATCGAGTGGCTGAAGAAGGGGCTTCGATCGCGCTGCTCTCTGATGAGAAGCCGGACGACTTGATCGAACGCCTCAAGACGAGAACGACCAACGTCTACTGGACAGCATGTGATGTGACAGATGGCGACGGGGTTGAGGCCGCAACCGAAGCATGTGAACGCGAGTTTGGCAAGGTCGATATTCTGATAAACAACGCGGGTGTTCAATCGACCGGCCCTTTCATGGAAATGGCTGAACAGAAGTGGCGGCGTATTGTCGAAGTCAATTTGCTGGGTGTGCTGCACATGAGTCAGGCGATGTTGCCGCATTTGCAGAAAGGGAAAGGAGTCATCGTTAATATTTCCTCGTGTACCGCGTTTGCCGGTACCGCCGGATTAGCGGCTTACGGTGCGTCCAAGGCGGGACTCAACGGACTCACAGAGAGTTTGGCAGTCGAATACGCGGAGCGAGGAGTGCGCGTGGTTGGAGTTGCGCCCGCTCTAGTTCGCACGCCGATGATTGCACCCTATGTGGAGAATGTAACTTCAGAAGACTGGGAAGCAATTCAAAAGTGTCATCCGCTTGGAATCGGTTTGCCAGAGGACGTTGCTAGTGCGGTTGCATTTTTAGCTTCCGATGAGGCACGATGGATATCGGGCGTTACGCTACCCCTAGGCTGGATGCCGATTTGGCCCATGCCCTTTTTGAAGTCTTAGCTCGCACACACGCAGTTCAGCGACTGACTCCCACAAAGAAATGGAAGTTTCGAATGTTGTCTGTGGGTGCGTGTTGGACTGGAACACCTATCCCAACTGCCAGTGGTACCGGACCGAGGGCGGGGACGTTGAGCCGCAATTCAAAACCGGGTGTAATTCTGAAATCTGACCAGGCAATATTGATGTCCCGTTCAACCGTTCCCGCATCGATAAAAAAGGCTCCGAATACATTGTCGTTTGCGGTCAAAGGAAAAAGATATTCGGCACTGGTGATAAGCTCAAGATGTCCACCGACAATCACGTCCCCGACTTTCGGAGATGCACCACGGAAAGTGAAACCGCGGATGGTGGCAAAACCACCAGCAAAAAAGTTGTCGTAGATCGGTGTGTCACTGCCGGTGATCCCCAACGTACCGGCCAATCCCAGAACATGGCGACCCGAGCCATCGGGTCGTTGGCGGGTGACGAGGTACTTCCGCAGGTCACCTACAAAACGGGGATAAACCCAGGTGCCAATGGCCTGATCAAAAGCCAACTCACCCAGATGCCCTTCCGTTGGGAGAAAAGCATTGTCCCGTGTATCGTGAGCAACATTCCAGCGAAATGCAATCAGTTGATTCTCGCCAACCACTTCAGCTAGAACAGGTGGCGTGGGTATTGTGGGCTCTAGAATATTTATTTCTTCATAACGGGCAGCGAACGTTGTGGAAAGATCGGGTCGCTCGGGGAAGATGTAGCCTAGACTAGCGCGTCCTCCCCAGCGCCGCTCATCCCAGTTGAGATATTGGCGTTCGTAGTAGAAGGCACTCAAGCCAAGACTCACGGAAGAACCAAAAATATAGGGTTCGGCGAAACTCATCGAGTAGCGTTGCAGTTGGGTACCTGGCAGAGCTTCCATACGGAAATGTTGACCAGCTCCGCGAAAGGCCGTTCCGTTGACCCAATCATCGAGTCCTGTGGGCCATCTGAGGAAATCGAAATTCTGCTCATCGATGACAACATTGCCGATGAGGCCTGAATCAGAGTTCACGCCGACACCAAACATGATCCGCCCGGTCTGTGCTTCTTCAAGCATCACATCGAGATCAATCGGGGGCGGAGAGGGTGTTTGCACGAGGGGAGTCTCGGGGAGAAAAGGGGTCGCATTGCGAGCACCACTTTGGCCGGCATATTGAGCTAACTGGACGGGTGGATAGGGTGTTGCCACACCGGCAGCAGCTTCTGTGGGACGATTAACACCTGCGCCAGCCGGGTAGATGGTGACGGGCGTTTTCTGGGCAGCAGGGGTTGGGTTCGCTGCGGTGGTTGTCGCTGTGCGATAAACGGGATTCGTGGTGGTCGTTGCTGTGCGATAACCGGGATTCGTGGTGGTCGTTGTTGTGCGATAACCGGGACTGTCGGTAGCCCGAGCGGATTCCGACGGTAGTTCCTCTACCGAGTAGCCACCGTAACTTGATTCTGGCCTCGGATTACCCGAGCTAAGGATTTTGATCCATCATGAGAGGAAGTCGGCGGTACAGCATTCGTTGGCAGTTGTCGGACAACTAGCGGATAATTTTTGGCCACCAAAGCGGAGTTGAATTGGAGCCAGCTGCCGGTAGCGATTGCAGTCCCAACACAAAACAACAGCAAAGTAATCCGTCGAAAAATCAAGGTAGTTGCCCCCCCCTCGTCGCTGGCGATCCCTTTCGCAGGTTCTGGTTATGGGGGGAAGCTGCGGTTGCGGTCGCAGGATCGGGGCTTTGCCCACGGAACTTTTTCTTGGCGTTACCCTCGGCAACTTCTTCGGATTCTTCCTTGGGGCTGAAAACAATTTTGGGTTTTACGCCGCGTTCGATGTCGTTTAAAAAGAGACCGCTTGCCCTCAGTCGCCGCTCACTGTCGCGGATCTTACGAATATCGACGATGTCACCAGGGCGGAGGTCAATCCGGTTTAGAGCAACGGTCCTCTGCGTGTGGGGATTATCACCATCAATCATCACATTGATGCGACCCACTTTGTAGCGACTTCCTTTTGCTATGTCGTACACCAGATCAATCTCGGGTGAGTTTTCCAGTGTCCGCGGAGAGGGTTTGATATCCGCCAGGATGAATCCAAGGGCGCCATAGGCGTCAATCAAAGCAGCAACATCTCGGTTCATCGTGGCCAAATCAAAGTACTGATCTTTTTTAAGGTTGAGTAGTGCATGCAATTGTTCATTATCAAACAGCTCGTTTCCTGAAAAACTCACATCCCGGACAGTAAATCGAGGCCCCTCATCGATGATAAAGATAAGTTTTAGCCAGCGATCATCGCGCGTGTACTCCATTGATCTACCAACGCGGGCAACCATATAGCCAAGACTGCGATAATAGGAAGTGAGACGATTGATGTCCTCGTCAATCGTTCGGCGATCCACATAACCACCCGCAAACGCGCTCAAGTATTTGATCATGCTGGGTTTTGATTCAATTTGTGTTTTAAGTCGTGACCCCGTCACAATTGTGTTGCCGACAAAATTTACAGACCAAATTCTCTGCTGGGGTCCTTCACTCACAACGAATACCGCACCGCGGTCGGAGCGTTTGGTTCCTTCCTTAATTTCGATTTGAGCCTTGTTGAATCCTTTTTCACGGTAGAAGGTCAGGAGTTTCCGGTGGGCATCTTCAACGGCCATGATGTTGAGCGGATCGTTTACGGTGAGTTCTGACTTTTTTGTCAAGACACGGCTTGATATTTTCTCATTCCCAATAAAGTAGAGATACTCTAATTTGGGAAATTCAATAATTTCGAAGATCACCACGATGGAATCTGGCTCCGCCGATGGTTGCGTCTTAACCTTGACATCAAAAACTTTCGGTAACTTTGTCAGATTGCGAACGTCACGTTGTAATTTGAAAGAATCCAGGCGTTCCCCGGCGCGAGTATCGAGCTCCGCACGAATTGCTTTGTTGCTGATGCTGTGGTTGCCCACGATCTGAACATCGGAGATGGTAGCGTCAGCGTTTTGCGGTG
>JAUWIQ010000400.1 GCA_030605285.1 Planctomycetota bacterium | reverse complement strand
GACGGCAGCAGCTGCCCGCTGAGCAATCTCGGTTAACGGGTCATCCACGACAAGCGATTCTGTCTTCGCACCACGGCTCACATTCGTTGGCCCGTCTTGAGTATTGCGGCGCCGCATCCCCAAGACACGATCCCCCACGCCAAACAGACGAAGGTCGTGACCCAGGTGCGGCACATATTCTTGCAAATAGATCAGGGCACCAAGTTGTTCGAGCATTTTGAAGGCGCGTAGCGCAAGCGCCGGATCCGTCAGGCGCGTGATACCACGACCTTCGCCCCCGAACAGTGGCTTGATCACCGCATCCTCTCCCAGTTCGGCAAACGCGGCCATCGCCTCCGTCGCGCCCTGGCAGGCAATGGTCCGAGGAACGTCCAAACCCGCGTGGCGGAGTCGCAGTGTGGCCAGATACTTATCCACAGCCGCTTCGAGTGCCTTGGAAGGATTGACGACGCAGGTCCCCTGCATTTCCAACTCGGCGAGGGCGTTCATGCGAAACACGACCTGCTCGAGCGTTCCTGGCGGCATCGTCCGCACCAGCACCGCATCAAATTCACAAAGGTTGTGGTCACCGCTCGCAACGGAGGCCTCACAAGCATCCAGGCTGCTTTGGAGATACCGAAAGGAGAGCGGGACCATTTCGTACCGGCCCGCCGCCGCGCGGCAGAGATCCTTGAAATACCAGCTTTGCGGAGAACCGAGGACTGCCAATCGCATCATTGAACCATCTTTCCGGTGCGGTGGCCGGCTGCGGTAATCTCTATCACAAGAAGTGATCAGCCAGCGAAACTTATTGGTAAAAGGAACGCTGCAATATTTCCGGGACCTGCTCGCCAAAACGGAAACTTCGCCCGGTGTCGAGGTTTACCAGATTAATAATCGCGGGACTAACAAGATGCCGGTCGATCTTATAGAAGTCGTTGTCGTACCGGGCAAATAGTTTACCGAAGGGCTCACCATGATCGGCTGAACTGTTGCTCGGAACCTGGGGACCCACTTCTTCGAGGCTTGCATCATCGCCCTGCAACCAAAGTGTGACCTCGCTGCCGTAAAGAATCGCGTCGTTGGTGCGGCTGATTGCCGTCAGGTCATCCCCGGCTACCGGAGGGAGTGGAGCAAGCCCCCATCCGCTCTGCACACGGTCGAGATCAAACCCGAGTTCATAGAGCTTATGCATCGAAGTCTCGACGCTCCTTGCAATGACCTGCAAATTGCCCGCCAGACTGGCGGTCGGGGCAACTAGAAGCAGCAAATCTCGCTCCGCAACGCTACACGCATCGGCCAACATTTTCACGACTTTAGGTGTCGGCATCGTGGGCGTTTCCAAAACTCCCACAGCCACATCCGGCTTTTCGGCATAGCCAATATCTTCAAACATCGTCTCACGATTGGCAGCGGCTCGCATCGGCCCGGAGCCCATCGCAAAATAATCGCCCACCTTCACCTCCCACCCGGCGTACTGGGAGGCCATGCAAGCGGCCACCGGCTGATCGGTCGTGACCTGGACAAACGGGCCCCGCGAAAGCTGCCCTGGTCCGGGGACCAGATCGACGCGACCGAGCCCGGCCAAGCAGCATTCGGCCAGCATGCGCCCCGCCCATAGGCCCCCTGCCGCCTCGATCCCGCAGTCGAGAACTCGGGCAGAACCGACTTGATGTTTTTTAATCCGCATCGAGTCGGCCGAGTCGAAAAGCTGACGACATACGTCCAGCGCTTGACGATTGAGTTTCACGATGCCGTTTTATCCTGGGAAATAGAGGGGCTCGTTTATCCTGAAAATATCGGGGCTCGCACCATTCTCTCCAACCGCCCGAAGCGACGCAATGCCCGCCTTCCGAGGAGTGGTTATGAGAGGGCCTCCTCTGATGGAACCGCGTTGGGTCTGCCACACAGTGGCTAAATCAGTACTTCTCCCGGAATCCATCGCCATTTAGAATGTGGGGAGGAACCCGCTCCAGCACATCCAAGAGAGCCTGTCATGCTCGCTGCGCGGCGGACAAGAAAGGAAGTTTCGACGTAATTGTATCTCTGCGGAGTCCATTCGCATGCCAAGCCTGACGATTGAAAACTACGTTAAGACGATTTACCAGATCAGCACGGCCTCGGGCGGCAAGTCCGCCACCACAGGAAAAATTGCCGAATCACTCGGAGTCTCCCCAAGCACCGTCACCAGCATGCTCAAAACGCTTAGTGACAGCCAACTGGCCACGTACACGCCCTACGAGGGAGTCCGGTTGACAGACGCCGGCCAAGGACTCGCGCTGCGCATGTTGCGACGACATCGACTCATTGAACTTTTTCTGGTACAGACACTCGACATGCATTGGGATGAAGTTCATGAGGAAGCCGAAAACATGGAACATGCGGTCAGCGATCAAGTCGTCGATCGCATTGAGCAATACCTGGGACATCCCCAAGTCGATCCCCACGGGGATCCTATCCCCAAAGCCGATGGTTCGGTAGAAATGCCTGAGGGACAAAGCTTGGCATCCTACCAGGAGGGAGAGCCTTTTCTGCTCACACGGGTTCTCGACCAGTCGTCCGATTTTTTACGCTATCTGAGCCAAACAGGTCTCTCGCTCGGGGCAAAGGGTCGTGTGCGGAGCAACCGGGTGGAAGCCGGAATCGTAACGGTGGAAGTAGAGGGAATGGAAACGACCCTAGGACATGCTGCCGCCGCCAAGATTTTGGTGGCTGCCGTAAAATAGCGCGCGATGCGGGCTCATTTTCCAGCTTTTCGTCGTCGCCCGTCTCGGCGACTTGCGGGCCCTGACCGGCAACCTGCCCTAGCGCCCACTGCTTTGAGGACCTTCACCAGACCACCCTCACAAGCGACTCCATGGGCCGGGGCAACGCATTCCCCCACGGATTTGACGGGGGACGTAGCAGTGTATAAAACAACGGCAGTTGAGCCTATTCTGCTGGCGACGACGGCGATGCAACGAGGGGTCCCCGCAATGGAGACCTGTGAACCTGGTCAGAGACGAGAGTCAGCAGCCATAAACAGTCATCTTCTTGTGCGGTGGGCCTCTCGTTGCGTTGCCCGGTAGCGCTGGTTTAGGAGTTGCG
>JAUWIQ010000363.1 GCA_030605285.1 Planctomycetota bacterium | reverse complement strand
TTTATCGCGCTGACCGCACCTGCTTCACAGGCAGCACGCAACTGATCGAGCGAAGTGATGTTGAGTTCTCGATACAACACGGCCGCCTTTTTGGGCCCGAGACCCGGGATCCGCAAGAGAGAGAGGACGCTCCCGGGAATCCGCTCGAGCAATTCATCCAGCAGCGGCAGCCGGCCGGTTTCTAGAAGCGTCTTTATTTTTTCGGCTAAATCTTTGCCAATACCCGGCAGCTCCGTCAGTTCGCGGGTTGCGTCTTCGACGATGGCCGAGACCGACTCGGCAAGTTCACGCACCACGCGACTTCCGCTTCGGTACGCTCGGATACGAAACGGATTGGCACTTTCGAACTCTAAAAGATCAGCGACCTGGTCGAGCACATCGGCAATTTGGTCGTTGGTCACCGGGTTGCTACCGCACGCGCTGCGGCTCCTGGCCTGGCCTAGCGCAACGCGCAGACCCGCTGTTCGTTCTGCCTAGAACGCATTACGCCTGGAAGGAACTGCCACAACCACACGATTTGACTGCATTGGGATTCTCGAAAGTGAAACCCCGCTTCTCCAAGCCTTCATAAAAATCGACCGAGGTGCCCTCAAGATACAGAGCGCTTTTTTTATCAACCACGACAGCAACACCATTCTGTTCGGTCTTCGAGTCGGCTTGCTGGTCATACTCTTTGTCAAAACCGAGTGCATAACTAAATCCGCTGCAGCCACCGCCTGTGACACCTACGCGAAGAAAGGTACCTTCTTCGTATTTTTGCTCGTCGAGAATCTTTTTGACTTCGGCGGCAGCCCGCTCGGTTAGCGTAATAGACATGGGACAACGGTGCTCCGTAAAAAGGACAACAGGCAGAGGTGCCCCGACATACGTCAGCAGGGGCGTCTCTCAGGTATCCAAATTATATCATCCTTCTGCCAAGGGAAAGTCTATTTTAACGTTTTTACATTTTTTTTACCCCATTTACCGTAACCTAGCACGGTTGGCGAATCCGTAAGCAGATGGGTAGAATTCCTCATAGACACCGAGCGATGACACCCAACGACACCCAACCGAGGATGCACCCAAGAGGCGACACCCTACCTCAAAATAGCGCCGGGGCCGGCAAAGCACGATCCCGAAAAATATTCCGCCCTTTCTGGAGATTTTTATGGCAACTCTAAGTGAACCGATCACTACCCCTGCGGTCCGAGAAACCGAGTGTTTTATCGGGGGCCAATGGACACCCGCCGTCAGTGGTAAAACCTTTGCCACGGTGAATCCATCCACAGAAGAAGTTATCTGTGAAGTCGCCGAAGGCGATGCAGCCGATGTCGATCTGGCCGCCAAAGCCGCACGCGCGGCGCTGTATGAGGGTCCTTGGGGAAAGATGGATGCGCGCGATCGGGGCGCGCTGATGTACAAACTGGCCGATTTGATCGAACAAGATCTCGAAGGATTGGCAGCGCTCGAATCTCTCGATAACGGAAAACCGTTTGCCGATTCCTCCACCGCCGATCTTCCCCTGGTCGTCGACTGTTTGCGGTACTACGCCGGTTGGGCCGACAAGCTCCACGGCAAAACGATTCCGGTCCGGGGTGCTTTCTTCGTCTATACCCGACGCGAACCGGTCGGGGTGGCCGGACAAATCATTCCCTGGAATTTCCCGATGCTGATGACGGCTTGGAAGTGGGGCCCGGCGCTCGCTGCCGGTTGCACGATCGTGATGAAGCCGGCCGAACAAACACCGCTCACCTGCCTGCGGATGGCCAAACTGGCGCAGGAAGCCGGTTTCCCCGATGGCGTGATCAATGTTATTCCCGGCTATGGACCAACCGCCGGTGGCTCGATCGTCGCGCATCCCATGGTGGACAAGATTGCCTTTACCGGCGAGCACACCACCGCGCAAATCATTCAGCGGGCAGCGGCCGATACGATGAAACGACTTACCTTCGAACTGGGCGGCAAGAGTCCGAATATCGTGTTTGCCGACGCCGACCTCGACGCAGCGGTTGCCGGTTCAGACGCCGGCCTCTTTTTCAACATGGGCCAGTGCTGCTGTGCGGGCAGTCGCCTGTTTGTGGAAGAATCGATCCACGACGCTTTTGTCGAGCGGATGCTCGAGAACGTCGCTGGTCGTAAGTTGGGTGATCCGCTCGATCCCTCGACCGAGCAGGGACCGCAAGTCGATCAGGCACAGTTCGACAAAATCATGAAGTATATCGGGATCGGTCATGAGCAAGGTGCAACCTGCGCGGCGGGCGGCAATCGCGTCGGCGACCGCGGCTATTTTATCGAGCCGACCATTTTTACCGATGTCACCGACGAGATGCAGATTGCCACGGATGAAATTTTCGGTCCGGTGATGAGCATTCTTAAATTCCGCGATACCGATGAACTCATCGAGCGGGCTAACAATACGATGTATGGTCTGGCCGCAGCGGTCTGGACGCGCGATGTGGAGCGGGCGCACAAAGTCGCCAACCGCGTACGAGCCGGAACCGTGTGGATCAACTGCTACGATGCTTTTGATGCCGCGGCACCTTTTGGTGGCTTTAAGATGTCGGGACTCGGTCGCGAACTGGGCGAGGCGGCACTCAATAACTACTTAGAAGATAAAACGGTGACGGTAGCACTCTCGTGATACGCAGGATCGACAGTGGCGGTGGATGGCACGCTATCCGCTACGCTTGGCGCAAAGCGCGCGAGTCGGGCGGAATCTGGCGTTTCTACCAAGCTCTGCGTTCAAAAAACGCCTGCAAGACCTGTGCGGTCGGCATGGGTGGCCAAAAGGGTGGCATGGTCAACGAGGCAGGCCGTTTTCCCGAGGTCTGTAAGAAGGCGATGCAGGCGATGGCCGCCGATATGCAGCCGGGAATTGCAGCCGAGTTCTTCACCGAGCACAGCGTCGAGCAGTTGCAAGGGATGACACCGCGCGAACTGGAGGCAGCCGGGCGGTTGACCCTGCCGCTGCTGCACACGCGGGGCGAATCGCACTATCGCCCGCTCGCGTGGGAAGAAGCCTGCGCAAAGATCAGCAGTCGGCTCAAAGCACTCTCGGCCAACGAAACCTTCTGGTACTTCAGTGGCCGCAGCAGTAACGAAGCGGGCTTTCTGCTTCAATTGTTTGCCCGCCTCTACGGCACCAACAAGGTGAACAACTGCAGCTACTACTGTCATCAGGCCAGTGGCGTCGGGGGCTCGAGCGTGTTGGGCTCAGGGACGGCCACCGTCCAATTGGAAGATGTGGAACAGGCTGATCTGGTGTTTGGGATCGGCGGGAACCCGGCCAGCAACCAGCCTCGCTTGATGACAACGCTCAAAAATATCCGGCGACGGGGCGGGCAGGTGATCGTGATCAACCCGGTCCGCGAGACGGGT
>JAUWIQ010000077.1 GCA_030605285.1 Planctomycetota bacterium | reverse complement strand
TTTCTAACTTTTCGACCGCGATGCTGGATTTGACCATTGAAAGCAGTGCCGACAATAGTGGGCTTGGCTTTGAAGCGTTCACGAAAAACATTCCACCCAAGGGTACGAAGGTGAGAATGATTATGACGCCACAGCCCCTAGAAAAAAAAGGTGCCGTCTTGAAAAAGACGGAGCCATCGACTCCGGGGGAAGCAGATTCCAAGGAGAAAAAAGCACCGGTTTTGAACACTACGGAAAGGTAGTTCGAACGGCATTCCAGCGACTTTCGCGTTTGATCTGGATGCCCTCGGAGATGGATTGCCCTTTGGTATTGGATAACCGCATTTTGGAAGCCTAGAATAGGGTGGGCGAGTGGGTTGTATCCCGCGTCTCGAGCCCTCCACTGTCCCAGTTTATATAATCGATGATTGATTTGTGTAGTACCGTTCTTTCAAACGTGTTCTTGGTGAGTCGAATCTGGAGCGAAAATGTCGCTTCTTGTTCGGAACCAGTCTGCTACTGCTGATCATGGGCAGTTTTCTCTGGTATGGCGAGCGTACCAAGGAGATTGTCTACCAGCAGAATCCCAAAACGGGTCGTCTGCTCGTGCATACCATCATGATGCATCACTGGAAGGAATTGGAGACGAACGAAGACTTTAAGCCCGTGGTGGAGGAGTTGATTAAATATTTTGACAAAGATGATTACGATTGGAATGTAATCCGGCCGGAGGCGAATAATCCGGATGTCGATCAGCAACCCCAGGATGCGTTCGAAGAGGAATTGCTGGAACGTTGGCTAACAGTTGCTCCGAGTCCAGAGGGCGACGAGCAGCGGCCTTTGCCCTACGCCGAGCGGGAACAGATCGTGGTGCGAACAATCGAGGACTCCCAGGGGGACCGCCAGGAGCGAGAGATTGCGGAATACCACTACTACCAGCCGGTTTACCATACGGAGAGCACCTGCGTGATCTGTCACCGGCTGCAGAATGGCAATCTGGATCTCTCCGAAGGCGATTTGCAAGCGGTCATCAAGGTTCGGATTCCTTTGGAAGAGACGCATGCGGCAATCAATCGGAACTGGGCTCTGTTGTTGGCGACGGCTATTATTACAGTTTTTCTGGCAATGATTTTGCTTTACGTGATTGTTCGCTATGTGATCGTCAAACCGCTGACCCATTTGCGCGAGGTAAGCGACGAAGTAAGCCGTGGCGATACCACGCGGCGGGCCGATATTCAAACTGCGGATGAATTTGAAGACCTTGGCCTTGCATTCAACCGCATGCTGCAGCAACTGCTCGATTCCGCCGAAGAGCTTCGCAGCGTAAATGACAATCTCGATGCCAAGGTAGATGAATTGGCGCAGGCGAACATGAAGCTATTTGAAATGAATCGCTTGAAAGGGGATTTTCTCGCCACGATGAGCCATGAGCTTCGCACGCCACTCAATAGCATTCTCGGGTTTTCGGACGTATTGGGTTCGGACAAAATACTAGAGCCGAAACAGCGCCGCTATGTTGAAAATATTCAAACCTCAGGCCGGGTGCTGCTTGATATGATCAATGATACGCTCGATCTGGCAAAAATTGAGAGCGGCCGCATGGAAGTTCACCTGACGGACTTCGATATTGCGACGGTCGTTTCAGCCCAGTGTGATATGGCGCGTCCACTCGCGGAAAACAAGAATCTGGATTTGTATATGGAGATCGAGAATCCCCTACCTTCGGTTCATCAGGACATGGCCAAGGTGCGGCAGATTCTGAATAATCTTCTTTCCAACGCAATCAAATTTACGCCGGAGGGAGGGCGCATTGATGTGCGGGCCATGCGCGATAATTGGGATCGACTGGTCCTGCAAGTGTGCGACACCGGCGTGGGAATTGCCGAAGAAGACCAGACTATTATTTTTGAAAAGTTTCGCCAGAGTCAGAGTGAGGTGGCTTCCGATGCCATGACACGCGAATTTTCAGGCACGGGGCTCGGTTTGTCCATTGTTAAAGAGTTGTGCAAGTTGCTTGGTGGCGAAATTACTGTCGAAAGCGATCTGGGCAAAGGGAGCACGTTTACTGCGAGGCTTCCCTGGGTCTGTTCTGAGCAGCCCCGGCTCGAGTCTCCGTTGTCGCAGGAACTTGATGAATTGACCAAGCCGCCACGTCCGGGAATTTCCCGGCATCATGAGACGATGCTCCCAAATCAGCCACCGACAACGGATACCCCGAATCTTTAGCGGTTCGCCCTCAGTGCTAGGCGGCGAGTTGGTTCATCGCCTCCTATGGGAAACACCATGACAGCCGAAGTACCTCTAGAAGCCCAGGTGCATCTTTTTACTGATGGAGCGTGTTCTGGAAATCCAGGGCCGGGGGGTTGGGCCTATGTTTTACGGCATCCGCGAACGGGAAACGAAAAAGAGGTTTCCGGGGCGGAAGCGGAGACCACCAATAATCGCATGGAACTGCTGGCGGTTATTCGAGGACTCGAGGCACTCCAGTTGCCCTGCCACGTGGAGCTTTTTACCGACAGCCAGTATGTCGGTAAGGGGATCTCCGAATGGATGCCTAAATGGAAGCAAAATGGCTGGATGCGCGGTCAGGGTTCCCGCAGAACCGCCCTAAAGAATCGGGAACTCTGGCAACGTCTCGATCAGCTTCTTTCCCAGCACCAGGTTCGCTTTTCCTGGATTGCTGGTCACAGTGGTCATGAAGAGAACGAGCGCTGTGATCAACTCGCGGTTGCCGCGTATCAGAAGTATCTCTAGCCCTCCGCGGAGTACGTACCGGCAACAGGCAGTCGCGCAAACAATTTTATGCGAGTGCCTCGCCCCTTTCCTTGCAGTCGCTGTGAATCTAGTATGCAGAGGTCCATCAATCTGGAATCTGCGCATAGGGTGACATGTCGGACTCGGCTTCCTCAATGGGTGGAACGCAGCTTGCAACTCCCGTGCAATTTCTCAAGGGGGTGGGTCCGCAACGTGCCGAGCGTCTGGCCAATCTCGGGATCCGCACGGCGCAAGACATCCTCTTTTTTTTCCCCCGCGACTATCAAGATCTGACCGATGTCCGCCCGATCGCGAACTTTGAGGAAGGAACACTTCTCAGTGTACTCGGTGTCGTCGAGCAAGTGAGCCTGCGGTCAATCGGCCCCGGAAGGAGTTTGTTGGTTCTGCAAATACGGCAAGAGTCGGATTTGTTGCGGGCCGTGTGGTTCAATCAACCGTTTCTTGAGAAACGGTTTTTTGAGGGGCAGAATCTGCTCGTGGCGGGCAAGGCGACGTTGCGCAAGGGTGCATGGGAAATGACGCACCCCCATGTGGAAATCATTGAACAGGATGCCTGCGAGGCAGAGGGTCGGTTGCTGCCGGTCTACCCCCTCACCGAGGGCGTACGTCAGGGACACTTGCAGCGGGTGGTACGGTCTGTGCTCGAGGAGTGTGGTCCGTGCGTTGAGGAAATCTTTCCTCAGGTTTTCCTGCACGAGCATCAACTGATTCCGGTGGGAGAGGCACTCCAGAGTATTCATTTTCCCAGCGATAAACAAAGTCTAGCTGAAGCCCGCGCGCGATTTATCTATCAGGAGTTGCTGCTTTTACAGTTGGGGCTTGGTTTGCGGCGTAGTCGTCGAACTGCCCAGGCGACTGCGCCTGTACTGGAGGCGACCGCAAAAATCGATGCGCGAATTCGCCAACGTTTCCCCTTTGAACTGACTGCCGGTCAGAATGGCGCCGTGCGGGATCTTGCCGCAGATATGCAGAAAAGCTGTCCCATGAATCGTCTCTTGCAAGGAGATGTCGGGAGCGGCAAAACGGTGATTGCGCTGTATGCTTCGCTGCTGGCGGTAGCGCACGGTTATCAGGTGGCACTCATGGCACCCACCGAAGTGCTAGCCCGTCAGCATGACAGGGTGCTGGGCGATTTTCTCGGCGCAAGTCGAGTCCGCACGGCGCTCCTGACAGGAGGTCTCACCAAGAGCCAGCGGTCGCTGGTACTCAACGAACTGGCAAGCGGTGATATCGACCTGGTGATTGGGACGCACGCCCTCCTGCAACCGGATGTGCAGTTCGATCGGCTCGGCTTGGTGATCATTGACGAGCAGCACAAATTCGGGGTCCGCCAGCGGGCGGAACTGAAGGACTCCGGTCCCCATTATCTGGTCATGACTGCCACGCCGATTCCACGGACGTTGACGATGACGCTCTTCGGCGACCTGGATGTGACCACGATACGCGATCTGCCTCCGGGGCGACAACCAATCAATACCTATCTGGCGGAGGAGTCCCAGCGGGAGAAGTGGTGGGAGTTTTATCGAAAAAAACTTGACGAGGGGCGTCAGGGTTATGTGATTGCACCCCTGATTGAAGAATCGGAAACATGGGATGTTGCGAGCCTCTCCAAAGTCTATGAGGAACTCGCCAACGGATCGCTTGCAAATTACCGCCTGGGGATGATCCACGGCCGCATGAGCGGGAGGGAAAAAGATAGTGTGATGAAGCAATTTCACGATGGCCGGATCCAGGTCCTTGTCAGTACCACGGTAGTTGAGGTGGGTGTCGATGTGCCCAATGCCACGTTGATGACCCTGGAAGGGGCCGAGCGGTTTGGTCTGGCACAGTTGCATCAGCTGCGAGGCCGTATCGGGCGGGGTATGTTTCCAGGTTACTGTACGCTATTTGCTGATCTGGAAAAGGAAGAGACAAAAAAAAGGCTGGAGGCATTCGTGAGTACAAACGATGGGTTTGCACTTGCCGATCTCGACTTCGAGCTCCGCGGTCCGGGCGACCTGTTTGGCACGCGGCAGCATGGATTGCCCCCCTTGCGGATCGCCAATCTGGTGCGGGATGCGGAGGTGGTGCAGATTGCCCGCCACGATGCCCAGAAGTTGCTCGACGACGATCCAGGATTGGCTGCTCCTGAGGTGGCCTTGCTGCGAGAGCGGGTTCTGCGACGTTATGGAACGGTGCTTGAATTGGGGGATGTCGGTTAGACACTACAGTGCGGCGAAGAGTGCGGCGAAGAGCGGAGTGCCGCGCGATCCCGTCGGTCTTGAAGTCCTCCTTGCCGTCCTCTAGGCTGATCGGCACCTCGCCCCTGCGAACCGCTGGGCGGGGAGTTAAAAATTGTAATGAGAACGGGAAGATGTCGAAGATCAAGATGATGATGGTTTTGCCCACGTTCGCTAGCGGGGGTGCCGAACGGGTGATGCTCAATATCCTCAATCACCTGGATCGTGAGGTGTTTGAGCCGGTGCTCTATTTGCAGCAGGCGGAGGGGGAGTATCTCAGCGCGCTGAAGGAGGATGTAGAGATCATCACTCCGGGAAGCCGTCGCGGCCTTACGCGGTTGCTGTTTCTGCGCCGAGAAATTCGCAGGATCCGGCCCCGCATCGTATTCATTATGCTGCTGCCGATTGCGGGTTTGGCGGCACGACTGTCGGCCAGCGGTGCGGTGACGGTCCTTCGGGAAACGGAAAGTCGACCCAAAACCCAAGTTCACCAAGGGGCTTTTATCAGCTGGCTTAACAGGGCCGGAATGCGCGCCTGTGATCTTTACATTGCCCCAGCCGAGGGCGCAAAAAAGTACCTTCAAGATCGCTACCGTTTGGAAGCGGATCGGATCCATGTCATCCATAATCCGGTAGATATTGCCCGCATCGAGCAGCTTGCAAAATCACCCGTGGCGGTTGACTGTGAGGAGTTCAACCTCGTCGCGGTCGGTAGGCTGACGTATCAGAAGGGATTCGATCTATTGATTGAGGCCTTGGCGACCCTTGTCGAGATCCCCTGGCGACTGCGGATTCTCGGCGAGGGACCGGACGAGGAGCTCCTGCGCGATCTTGCGACTCAGGCGGGTTTGGCTGAGAGAATAGAATTTTTAGGCATTCAGTCCAATCCGTATGCCTACATGGCCCACTCCGACCTGCTGGTGCTCTCTTCGCGATGGGAGGGGTTGCCGAATGTGGTCCTGGAGGGGATGGCGAGTGGCGTGCCGGTCTTGGCGACGCGATGTCCCACCGGCCCCGATGAGATCATTACACCCGGGGTCGATGGTCAGCTCTGCGAGATAAATGCGGAGAGCATCGCGGATGCCATTCGCCAGCTTTATGAGCAACGAGCCACGCTAGGAGAACTTGCAAATGCTGCTAGGAAACGGATCAAAACTTTTGATTTGCCCAACATCATGCAGCAATACGAAGCGTTTTTTAAGGATCATTCTGGGCGTGTTACCGGCAGCCATGGGTAAGAAAAAGCCTGGCAGGATCGGGCGGATGCTTCTCTGGGGCGGGGTGATATGCTCACCCCTGCTGCTGGTTCCCCATGCGCAGGCAGCCGATGAGCAACACACCATCGCGCAATTAAAAAAGACCGCGAGTGGATTACGACAGGATGGGGCAGGCAATCTGATCGAGGTGAACTTCCGTGGGAGCGCGATCACGGATCAAGACCTTGTGCCGCTGCTCCGATTGCCAAAATTGCGATCGGTTCTGCTCAACGCCACCCAGATTACCGATGCCGGCCTTGCGACCTTGGGCCAGATTCGGTCTCTGGAAAATCTGGATCTTCGCGGCTGCGGGATTACAAACCGGGGCATCGCGTTTCTGTCCGGCCTCAACCGGCTCAAGGCCCTCTGGCTTTCGGGGAAAAACGGCCGCACGCAGGTCGATGATGGTGGGCTCGCCGAGATCGGCAAACTGCAAAATCTCAAGGCCCTGCTCCTCGACTACTTGTGGATCAGCGACGAGGGTCTTGCCCACTTGGGGCGCCTAGAAAAACTCGAGGAATTGTATCTCGCGGGGACGCTCCTCGGGGATGCGGGCCTGACGACAATCAGCAATCTGCCTCGGCTCAAAAAACTTCGGATTGCCAAGACTCGGATCACAGGAGAGGGCCTTGCTGAACTGGAGGCAAGCGCGGGCCTGACGGAACTCGACGTAAGCGAGTGCAGCCAGTTGCGAGACGAAGATCTTGCAACCCTTACGGTGCTGCCGCAACTTACGCGGCTGAATCTCTGGCGGGTTCCGGTCGGAGATGCAGGGATCCGACATCTTGAGGGTTTGGGTAAATTGCGGTGGCTCAATCTCGACAACACGCGGCTTAGTGACGAGGGCCTTGAGTACCTCAAGGGCATGCACGCGCTGGAGTTTCTCCATCTTGGCTCGACCTCCGTTTCCGATGCAGGCCTTGGGCAGCTCGCGCCACTTGCAGCCCTCAAGGAATTGAACGTAACCCGCACCGCAGTCACCGCCGGGGGCGCAGCGCAGCTCAAGCAGCAGCTCCCCGGTACCACGATCCAGTTAGAATATCTCGGCGGCAATTGAGGGAGCAAACTGGCCAAACGCCTTGAGGGCAGTGGCGGTTAGCCCTCTTCTGGCGAGCGCATCGTGGCCTGTTCGTCCCAGAGGCGAAAACCGCCGAGAAACGCATTGTGGTTTGCTCCGCGGCGGACCCCCTCCGGGAGTTTTGAAATCTTTTTGGTGTTGCCTCCGCCCAGGACGATGTATTCCGGCAACAGCGTGTCCTGAAACACCTGGCTCATATCCAGCACGTGCTGCTGCCATTTTTTGTGGCCCTTCTCGAGCAAATACGCCTCGCCCACAAAATGTTCGATGGTGTGTTTACTGTTGTATTGGAAGTGCCCGAGTTCCATCGGAATGACCTGTCCGTCGACAATCAGCGTCGTGCCGAGGCCCGTGCCGAGCCCTAAAAAGAGCATTTTCCCACCTTCGTAACTGCCCAGGGCCTGCATCGCCGCATCGTTGACGATGCGGACCGGACAACCCAGCGCTTGTTCGTAATCGAAATCGGGCCAGCCGGCACCCAGATGCACAGGATTTTTCAGCGGTCGATTCTCGGCGCAGGGGGCCGGGATGCCGATCGAGACACGGTCCCATTCCCAATCGCCCCGGAGCGCTTCAATCTCTCGAACCATTGTCTCGGGCGTCATCTTCGGCCCCGAATCGAATGCGCGTTTCGTTTGCTCACCGGTACGCAGCAGCTTGATATGGGTGCCACC
>JAUWIQ010000436.1 GCA_030605285.1 Planctomycetota bacterium | reverse complement strand
GTGATGGCGACTTGCATTTTCAAGCTTCCAGGAAAGAGTTTCTTCTTCTTCGCGATTGTATCAAATGTGGACCACGGGAGTTGCGATTTTATGCCTTGCAGTTACAAATCGTACCTGATCCTCGAACTTGATACTCGGTGCTGCTTGGCGATACAATGAGGGGAGTGGATAAACATTGATTTTTAAGCCGTGAGAACCCCCTCTGATGACGACACCTCAGCGGTCCAGTTTGGCAGATGAACAGCGTGTGCAAAAGGTGCATGACGTTTCCCGTCGCCGATTTTTAAAACAAGGTTCGCTTGCCTCGGCTGCGGTGACGATCGGACTTGCTTCAGAGGCAAAAGCGGAAAAGTCTTCTGCGCTTGAAACAATGAATATTGGAATCGTAGGTACGGGTGGTCGAGGCGGAGGCGCTGCTCGAGACACACTCTCGATTAATCCAAATGTTCGCATTATTGCGATGTCGGATCTCTATCCTGAAAAGTGTCAGTCGATGCGAAAAAGTTTGGCCCGCCGATTCAACGAACGTGTCGCGGTTCAGGATAAAAATATTTTTGGCGGACTCGATGGTTACCGACGAGTCCTTGAACACCCCGATGTCGACTTGGTTTTATTGACCACGCCGCCAGGTTTTCGCCCACTCTATGTGGCCGAGGCGGTCGCTGCAGGCAAACATGTTTTTGCGGAGAAGCCGACGTGTGTCGATCCAGCAGGCTACCGTGTTTGCCTTGAGGCAGATCGTCAAGCACGCAAGCAGGGAACTGCGATCGTCACGGGAACACAGTATCGACGGCAGAAAAATTATATGGAAGTCATGCGGCGGATCCACGAAGGTCAAATTGGTGATGTGATCTCAGCGACGAGTCGCTACTGCACGTCGGGAATTTGGAATCGACCTCGAAAGCCGGGAATGAGCGATGCCGAATACCAACTCTACAACTGGATGCATTTCATTTGGCTCTCTGGGGATCAAATTGTTGAGCAAGCGGTTCACAATATTGATGCGATGAATTGGCTCATGGGAGGGCCACCGCTTCGAGCCTATGGATCCGGGGGACGGTTTACGCGACCCACCGGAAGCCAGATGTGGGACAATGTATCGATCGATTACGCGTATCCGGACAACCGGTTGCTTTCCTTCCAGTGTCGACAAATTCCGCATACCAAGGGCGAAAATGGCAGCATTGTCTATGGCACAGAAGGGGTCGCTTCTATTGGTGCAGCCAATAAAGGAGCCTCCCTCCACGATCGGTCAGGGAAGGAAATCTGGTCGATGAAAGGTGACATCAACGCCGCCTATCAACAGGAGCATAAAGATCTGGTCGATTCGATTCGCGCAGGCACCCCAATCGTCGAGTTGGCGGAAACCGCCGATAGTTCACTTACGGCAGTGATGGGTCGCTTGGCTGCCTATACGGGCCAGCAGGTCGACTGGGATTTTGTCACGCAGAAGTCAATGCTCAATCTGTTTCCCAAAGAGCTCAAGATGGATGAATCACTCCCAGAGGCTTCGTATGCCGTTCCAGGTGTGACCAAACTCATCTGATAGGCGCTGCGGCGGGTTTATCGAGAGTCTCCTCCTTGAGCTTGGTCGGCCGGAAGGCCATGGAGGCCTGCACCGCAAAATGACAGGTGCACCCAGAGCTTGCTTCAGGGATCAAGAGGAGGCCACCGGCTGGAAGCATATTGATCCAACATCCGGGGCGACTAATCTGGGTGACTTTGGAGTGCTGCTGCGACTCCAGGTCAAACATTGCAGCATGCCGATCGCGGAAAAAGAACGCGGCGTTGGATGCAGCAATGGTCCCACAACCGCCACGGTGTCCCCGTTGCCACCCCCAATCATAGTGACGCTTTCCCGTGTTTAAGTCGTAGGCGAACGGCTCCACATAGAGCCGATCTTCCACAATGACCGGATGATGGTCCTGCTCACCGTGATCGCCGTCGGCCTCCATTTTATTATTTTGACTAGCCTGCCAAAGCAAGCTTCCGGTGGCCGCATCGATTGCATGAATATCGTACCAGACTGTTTCGGGGCCTTGGACAGAAGCTTGATTGCGCGAGCCAATCGTGAGAAAGACTTCGTTCTGATAGAGACCGTAGAGATGGTGTTCGATCGATGCATAATTCATTTTTTTCTTCCAAAGAATCTCTCCGGTCTGTTGATCGAGCGCGACGACAAATGTTTCTTGATCCAGGGCACGATCGATCTGCACACGCCCAGATGTTTTTTGCGTTTCCGGTTTTTTCAGTTCAACAAAGTAGATTCTACCGCCACCTAATGTGATGGTTGGATTGAGAATCACACGATCTGCTGGCACATAGTGCCACTTTAACTTCGGCATGTTTTGAGCAAACGCAAAGATAGACGCACTGGCAACAATCGGACGAAAATCCCAGTACGTGCCCTCGATGATTGCTTGTCGACTATGTTCGCGTCGGATTCCACCTTCCGGTACACGACTACCGAAGAGGAGCCCCTCCTCGGCCGCGACAAATCCCCATTCGTACACTACTTTTTCTCTTGAAGCGGGCACCTTGAATTGGCGTATCGGCTGACCATTCGCCGCCGAAAACAACGAACACGTTTTTCCGGCCGCAATGAAAATGCCTTCGTCAACGGCACACATCGGCCCACAATCCCGCAAAACCCCAATCCGCCGCGAGTCGGGAACGGCAGTCTCCCAGCGGACTGTGCCGTTATACGCATCGACACCATACATTTTTTCATTTCCGGGAACATACAGCATCCCCGATTTGCAGAGGGGAGATGCGGTACGATGATGTCGATCGATCATCCCCTGAGGGCCCGGCAAACCAAACCACTGGGGAGTGAACGTACCCCGCACGAGCGCATCGCCACTGCAGGCTGTATTGCTGGCGTTTCCGTAAAG
>JAUWIQ010000039.1 GCA_030605285.1 Planctomycetota bacterium | reverse complement strand
CGCATCGGGGATGGAAAAATCATGGTCCTGCCCGTCCAAGAGACCCACGCCTTCGCGGACACTCTCTCGAATGAGGGGACCGAAAATATTGTGAGCGAGTTGCGAGAATTATGAATTCTATTGTCTTGTTGACGGTCGAGGGGGAAGTCACTGAGCGACGCGAATTAACCTGGGCCGATCTGGCTGCCATCGATGCAACTTGGCAGTTGGATGATGTGCGCAAGATCGATCCCAAGCGAAGCGGTGGCGCCGTGGCTCTCGAGGGCATTCTGCAGTTGGTCGGCCTCAAGCCATCAGCCCATTACTTGACACTCCATAGCAAAGCGGACGATTTCCACGCCAGTATCCCGCTGGCTTCTGTACGGAATCTCGGATATTTCGTCTACCACCAGCAGGCGCGCCCTCTGGAGGCAGCAGCGGGGGGCCCGGTTCGTTTTTTAATTCGTGATTTCGCCGCATGTCACAGCAGTGAAGTCGACGAATGTGCGAATGTCAAATTCGTAGACCGTATCGAATTGTCGATCGAGAAAGGTTTTGACAATCGACCGCTCGACGACAAATCGCACGAAGAACTGCATCAGCGGGGAGACGATTGAGTGGGTTATCCCAGGCTCACGATAACCGAGTGTGTCGTCGTGGTTTTGTGCCTTGGATTGGCCGCTATTTTTCTTGTGCCGGTAATCTTGAATTCCCGAGGCGAGGCCCGCAGCGCTACCTGCCAGTACCACGAGATGGGGCTCATCATGGCAACCCTCGAACTTGTCGATTCAACTCTTCCAACACAAACCCTTCCCATTGAACCGTCCCAATGGCCCCAGCAATTGGCCGGTGAATTGACCAATCCCCAAATCGTCTATCATTGCCCTAGCGACGAGCGCCAACCCCGACACGAAGCCAGTTATGGGATGAACAACCGTGCAGATCAGCTTTCGGGTGAAGACGGAGAAAAAGGGGTCTTTCTCGATTACGATGCCCTCGTGGCGGTCGTCGTGGGCGAGGGGGCAACCGCCAACTGGCAAAGGTATATTGCCCCCCGGCACTTTGAATTCGTGAACGTGGCATTTCACGATGGGCGGGTTGCTCTTCGCGATCCGGCAGCGATTGACCCTGTGGAATGCGAACAGAGGATCCAGTTTTGGCTGCCCAGTTTGTGCTCCCAAATACCCCTCGGTGACTGCCAGTTTTCCAGGCCACCGGAAGGATCCACAGACCCTTAGTCTGCTAGTTAGTCTGCTAATCTGTTTTTGGACTCATGACGACTCGTCGGTGAGCGGGATTCGTTCCGTGGAGATCATCTGTTCAAAGGTTTGTCGCTCGCGAATGGTATGCACTTGACCATCCTGGATCAGCAACTCCGCTGCCAAGGGCTTGGAATTATAATTGGATCCCATGACTGACCCGTAGGCACCGGCACACTCAATCACCAGGAAATCTCCCACACCCGCTTCCGGCAACTCACGCGTGCAGACATATCCCCCTTCTGTTTGCGTGAAAATGTCCCCCGATTCACAAAGCGGGCCCCCAACCACCACCTCCCGTGTGGCCGGATCGGTACAACCGTCACGGCGACAAATCGACATTGGGTGATACGCACCGTAGAGAATCGGCCTGGCTAAATCGTTGAAACCCGCATCCACCAAGTAAAATATATTTTCGCCCATCCGTTTGACGGCACGGATCTCTGTAATCAAGTAACCGGCCTCGGCAGTTAAATAGCGACCCGGCTCAATCTCCAACACAACAGAATGCCCAACTGTCTCCTCAAGTCGCTTGCGCACAGCGTCCCAGAGTTCAAAATAGGCATCCAGATCGACATAGACATCGCCCGTCTTGTAGGGCGTGGGGAGGCCCCCACCGGCACTAATCGTCGCGACTGAGTCCCCCACTAAAGTCGCAGCGCGCTGCATCGCCCCGCAAACTTCCGCGAGATGCTCAAGATCGGTACCCGAACCGATATGCATATGCAATCCGGTTACGGGAAGCTGATACCGCTCTGCCCGAATCAAACAATCGGCCAGATCCTCATGCCAAATTCCATGTTTGGACTGTTCGCCACCCGTGTTGGTCTTCTGACTGTGACCATGGCCAAAACCCGGGTTGATACGAAGCGTAATGGGTTGACCCGGTACACGCTCACCGAATTGGGTGATCATCTCCGGCGAGCCACAATTTACATGGATGCCTTTTTCAACAACCAGATCGAGTGCGGGAATGTCAAAGATGTCCGCTGTGTAGACAATGGGATGTTGAGTACCTTGGGCGACGAAACCAGCGGCTTCCGCACGAAGGATTTCCCCCGCACTCACCGCATCAACGACTGCCCCTTGCCGACGACACAAATAAAGAATTGCCAAATTGCTGCAGGCTTTTTGCGCGTAACGGACGACAGCAAACGCGGCAAGATCTTTGATCCGCTGGATGATCATGGCCCCGTCATAGACAAAAAGAGGGGTGCCTCCCTGCTGTACCAGCTGTTCCAGGGGGACATCCACTATTTCGCGACGAGTCAATTGAAACGGGTCCGGCATGAAGATCAACACCAATAATGAGATGCAGCTTAGAACAAAATATCTTTCAAGAGCGCTGACAAAAACCTTGCCAACCCCAACCTCGGTTCCATCATAAATGCCCACACGCGGTTCTTGGTAGTGGACCATGAAGCCTCCGGAACACCGAGACCCATTTCAGGGGCATCGACCCGCCTGGCTTGATCTCACGGAGTTTTGAACTACCGCAGGGAATCTTAAATTGCCGGGCGCTGATTCGTGGGGGAATACCCGCAAAGAGCAACAACCGTCCGAATAATCGGTATTTTCTCTTAATGCGTGCCGCACCCCAGGACACGAAAACCAAGGGCATCCCCTTACCGGCCAAAGCGCCTATGGATAAGATAAGGTAGATGCGTGGGGAATCACGGTACACTGGGGAGCAAGCCTTCGCACGCGGGGCTAAGCGGGGGTTTTCGTCTCAGATTCCCTTATCGATGCTCCGATCTGGAGTGCCTGGAGCTAGCCCTTGGTAGCTTAAAAAGGCCTCCACTTCGTTTGGGGATTTGTTGTTGCCGATCGCAACAGCTAGAATAACGAGCTTGGTTTACGGGCGGATGGGAAAGCTGGCCCCACGCTGAATTTTCCCCTCCGATGAGAAGGAGGCGTTTGCGTGCAGGTCAATATTTCCACACGTCATGGTCATTTAAGCGATACAAGTCGGCAAAAAATAGAGCTAAAAGTCAATCGGCTGACGCGTATCTTTGATCGCCTGACAGCGATCAATATCACAATTGATTTGGAGCACGAGGAGCAACCTGCCGTGGATTTGCGGGTCTCCTCCGAGCATAAACATGATTTCCTGGCAACGGATCGCAGCATCAACCTGATGGGATCGGTCGATACAGTCGTTCATCGCATGGAGGGCCAACTCCGTAAGTACAAGGACAAAATTCAACATCGGTACCGAGGCACTGTGGAACGTGACCCCCCCTTATCAGTCTCTGTGGAAGATTTAGATGAAGAAAGTGCTGAATAGGAACATGCGGGCATTTCTATTTGGAATATAACGATAGTCGAGAAAGGACCGGGCGGTATGAAATTTGTGGACTTCGTGAGCAGCATAGCAGTCCGGCCAAATCTGGCGGCAATTGGGAAAGAAGATGTAATTCGTGAAATGACGGCGGCACTGGTGGAAGCGGGTGACATTCAAGCAAGTGAGTTGGAAAGTACGATCAAGGC
This sequence comes from Planctomycetota bacterium, assembly GCA_030605285.1. Next base: position 6,094 of record JAUWIQ010000039.1, on the reverse strand, counting down.
CATTGCGAAACGGGAGGAACTAGGAAGTACAGGCATCGGACGAGGTGTGGCCGTTCCTCATACCAAGCATCCGAGTGTTGATCGCTTGGTGGGCACGGTGGGCGTCAGTGTCCAAGGTGTCGACTTCAAAAGTCTGGATGGCGAAAAAGTTCATCTGTTTTTCCTGCTTATTTCACCCCCGGATAAACCGGGTGACCATCTCCGAGCACTTGAGAACATCTCGCGACAATTGCGCGACGACACGTTTTGTCGCTTTTTAAAGCAATCAAAAACAGCCGCGGATATCTGGCAGTTACTGGAGGAAGCAGATAACAATCAGTTCGTAAGCTAGAGAAAGAACATTTTCGGTCTCTGGAAAATCTGCTGATGGGGGATGACGAAATGCCAAACACCGGAAACTCAAAGGCGAGTCGTCGCGTTGAGGTAAAGAATCCGCAGGGTCTTCACCTGCGTCCCGGTGAGGCATTTACACGCAAAGCGAATGAGTTTGCGTCCGTGATCTCCATCATTAGCGGTGATCGGCGAGTCGATGGCAAGAGTTTGCTTGACATTGCCACGTTGGGGGCCGCCCAGGGGACCAAACTAGAAATTGAGGCCCACGGCCCAGATGCCGAAGTGGCTGTTAAGGTGTTGGCGGACATCCTAGAAACGAAATCCGTCGATGAATTAACAAGGGAACCATAACCAAACAAATGTAGGTGAACGGCTTTCCACCGTTGCCAGAATCACGATGATTTGGCACCGCAGGACCGTTTCCCTTCGCAACGCCAAGCGTTGTAACAACTCATTTCCGAACAGGCGACTCCGTTGCATCGGGAATGTGTTTGTGCAGCACGGTTTGTGCAATGCATCGACGCTTGGCAGGCATGCGATGCAGATATTACAAGGTATAGCTGTTTCACCCGGACTCGCCATTGGCGAGGCTTTGGTGGTGGACAATGAGGGGTTTAGAATTCCGCAACGATTCGTTGCGCGCGATGCCGTTCAGAAGGAAATCCGGCGACTCGCCGATGCGATCGCGGGGGCAGATCGGGAAATCGCTGCCAATCGCGATACGGTCACGGAGCAACTCGGCAAGCATTACGGTGCCATCTTTGGCGCCCATCTGAAGATGCTGCATGATGCTCGTCTGCGGCGAGAAATTGAGGGTCTGATCCGGCAAAGCCACTATTCCCCGGAATATGCCGTTAGCCGGGCCATGCGCCGTTATGCAAAGGTATTCCAATCGCTGGATAGTGCCTTCATGAAGGAGCGCGCCTCCGATATCTTTGATATCGAAAAGCGGCTACTCAAACATCTACTCGGTGATCGCAGCGAGAGTCTAGCCCAACTAACCTCTCCGGTTGTGCTCCTAGCCCACAACCTGACTCCTAGTGAAACAGCAAACTTAGATCGAGTTTTTGCCCAGGGATTTGTGACCGAGGTGGGCGGACCAGGAAGCCATACGGCGATTGTTGCGGAGGCAATGCACATTCCGGCAGTGGTAGCGACCGGTTCTTTCTTAACGGATGTTTCCGGCGGGGATCTGGTGATCATCGACGGGAATCTGGGCCGGGTCATTTTGCAGCCTGATGAGGAGACAATCGCCAAATATCGGTACGAAGTCGAAGAACATCGTAATCTGGCGGTGCGATTGAAACCCTTGGCTGAAAAACCGGCCGTTACCAAAGACGATATCGCGGTCAAATTATACGGAAATATTGAGTTTCCGTATGAGGTGGAAGAATGCAACGCTAATGGCGCCGATGGAATTGGTCTTTATCGGACAGAATTCTTGTACCTCAATGCAAAAACAGAACCTACCGAGGAGACACATTTCGAGGCCTATAAACGGGTCCTGATCGCTATGGCGGGTAAACCCGTTTGCATTCGGACTCTCGACTTAGGTGCGGACAAACTCTCGGGAGTTCCAAGGTCCGAAGATGAACGGAATCCGGTTCTAGGCCTGCGGAGCATCCGCTTGACATTAAGAAACGTGCCATTGTTTCGGACCCAGTTACGAGCCCTCTTGAGGGCCAGCGCCCTGGGGAAAATACGCGTCATGTTTCCCCTCATTACAACATTGAAAGAACTTCGTCAGGCGAAAATGTTGCTCTCCGATGTGATGGAGGATCTGGAAGAACAAAATATCGATTTCGACCGCAAAATAGAAATTGGCATGATGGCCGAAGTGCCCGCCACAGTCATCCTCCTGGACCGCTTTGTTGAGGAAGTCGATTTTATCAGTATTGGCACAAATGATCTGATTCAATATACGCTTGCCGTGGACCGCAGTAACACGGATGTCGCCCACATGTACACGGCCAGTGAACCTGCCGTACTCCGTCTGATTCGCTCCTCTATCCAGATCGCCATTAAAGCGAATAAACCGGCAAACGTTTGCGGTCAGATGAGTGGTAACATCCTCTATACCATGCTCTTATTGGGATTTGGTCTGCGCCAGTTTAGCGTGCCACCGGCCTCTCTACTTGAAATCAAGAAGGTAATTTGTAGTGTCACTCTGAAACAGTGCCAGCGTGTGGTACGCCGCGCAATGTCCATGGAACACGCGCTGGAAATCCGCAATTATTTGAAAGAAGAGTTACGAAAGCAGGTACCTGAATTGGTGCCGTAGCTGTCAATAGAAAACAAACACCAAAATCGATGATAGACCAACGCGTCTGAATCCGTTTCTCCAAACGAGGCGAACTCCGCTTCCTGGGTCATCGTGATTTAATACGAACACTAGAGCGGCTCTTTCGCAGAGCCGGACTACAACTTGGCATGAGCAAAGGAACTTGGCATGAGCAAAGGATTTCCTCCACGCCCGCGCATGAGTTTTACCACTGCCTTGGGAGTGGGCACCGCAGGCTTGGAGGAAGTGATGGATTTGGAATTGGCCAAACAATACGAATCGGCGGAACTGATTCGACAACTCAGAAGGCACACCGTGCCCGGGATTGATATTATAAGCCTCAAAGTTTTGGGGGATAGCGATGCCAAGCTGAAGGCTAAAAGCGCTTGGTATGACGTTCCAGTTCCCTCTGTATTACAAGCTGCGATCACCCAAAAAATTAACCAGTTTATGGCTGCCGCGTCTTATTGGGTGACACGGCCAGCACAGCATCAAAAAACCGCACCGAGTCAAAAGGTCGACATTCGTCCCTATGTCTTGCGACTGCTGCTTGACCCGCCTCAGCTTCGGATGGAATTGGCCGTCAGGAACGAGGCAACCGTACGACCCCAGGACATCCTAGAAATACTTGGGCTCGCGAAATTGTTCCATCAAGGTGCTTTTATCACGTGAGCCAAAATACAGCTGCAAAAGAAAGAGATACTATGAAAAACGAAATGTTGATTAATGTTTCCCAGCCGGAGGAATGCCGGATAGCGATTGTTGAAGACGGGGTGCTTGAAGAGCTCTATATTGAGCGGTCAAGTCAGGATAATTACGTAGGCAATGTCTATAAGGGGGTGGTCGTTAATCTGGAACCCACGATTCAGGCCGCTTTCGTTGATTTTGGCGTTGGACGTAATGGTTTTTTGCATATCAGTGATGTGGAGCCCCAGTACTATCGGCAGGCGGGCATCGACCCCGCAAAGTATATGGAGATGGGGGGTGGTAGTCCTCGCGACAGCGAAACGGTTGATGATATCGATCACTCCGTTGTAGGCAACGGTGACGACGACTCGACAGCGGGCAACGGAAGCGATAACACCGTGGAATTGAGTGAGAACGCTTCAGGAAACCCCAGGACCAAAACGCGCCGCTCGCGAACTCGGAGTCGCTCGTCACGACCGGGAGCGCGGCCACGCGTTAAACCGCCCATCCAGGACATCCTGCGACGAGGCGACGAAGTGCTGGTGCAAGTGATCAAGGAAGGGATTGGCAACAAGGGTCCGACATTGTCGACGTATATCAGTATCCCAGGGCGGTATTTGGTCCTGATGCCAGCCTTGGGCCGCGTTGGGGTATCGCGCAAGATTGACGATGAAGAAGACCGGAAACGGTTGCGCAATATTCTTCTCGACCTCAACCCACCTAAAGGTCTCGGTTTTATCATTCGTACGGCAGGGGCCGGACGGACCAAGCGGGAACTTTCCCGCGACTTAGCCTATCTGCTGAGACTCTGGAAGGTGATTGTCCGTCGCATCAAGAAGTGCCGTGCGCCGGTCGATATCTACGAAGAGAGCGACATGATCATTCGTACTATTCGTGATATTTTTAGCAGCGAAGTGGATGTGATTTATGTCGATGAACAACAGGCCTATGAGCGGGCCAAGGAATTTCTCCAGATGGTGATGCCCCGCCATGTAGGGCGGCTGCAGTTTTACAATGGGAGAGAACCGCTTTTCCACAAATATCATATTGAGGATGAAATCTCCTTGATTCACCAGCGCGAGGTGCCCCTGAAACAAGGGGGTTCGATCGTCATCGATCAAACCGAGGCCCTGGTCGCAATTGATGTAAATAGTGGAAGCTTTCGCGCCAATGGATCGGCAGAAGAATCGGCTTTTCAGATCAACCAATTGGCCGCCCGTGAAATAGCGCGGCAGTTGCGGCTCCGTGATCTGGGAGGTGTTGTTGTCAATGACTTTATTGATATGCGACAGGAGCGCCACCGACGGGGCGTGGAAGGGGTTCTGCGTGAATCGGTAAAACGAGATCGCGCGCGGACAAAGATACTCCGTACAAGTCCTTTCGGGTTGATCGAAATGACTCGGCAACGCATCCGCCCAGGATTCAAGCGAAGCATCTATAGGGACTGCCCGGGGTGCTCAGGATCTGGAGTCGTTAAAACCCCGGAGAGCATGGCAATCGAAGCGGTCCGGATGTTGATGTCCGCCTCCCATGACCCCGATGTGGTGGCGATTGATGTCCAGGTCGCGGACGAGGTGGCAACCTATCTGAATAATCGAAAACGGCGTGAAATCTCCCGTTTGGAAGAGGAGAATGTCGTCGCGGTCCAGATTTTGAGCCGGGAAGGGTTTTTGCCCGAACAGATAGAGATTCTTGGTTACGACAAATCCAATCAGGAGATCCATTTTCCGAGTCTCTAACTGCGTTCTCTCGAGAGATCGGGTCGGCTCGCCCACGAAAAGCGGGTGGAGCCCGCTCGACGGACCGGTAAAAAGTTAGTAATATGTAGGGCTCGTTTAATCTTGGTAAATCAGTGGCGTTAGCGTTCCATCAGTCCGGGAGATTTCCATGTACGCAATCATTGCTGACGGTGGAAAACAGTTCAAAGTGCAGGAAGGACAGCAGCTTGCCATCGATTACCGAGAGAGCCACACGGGTGACAAACTGACGTTTGAAAATGTCCTCTGTGTCAGTGGCGAAGCGGGCATCCAGCTAGGGGGCCCGACCGTAAGTGGGGCAACCGTAGAGGCGGAGGTTTTAGGGGTCACCCTGGGGCCGAAACTGGTTGTCCAGAAACTCCGGCGGCGGAAGAATTCTCGGCGAAAAACGGGCCATCGGCAGCTTTATACCAACGTCCGGATCGACAAAATTACAGCCTGAGGCTCCTAATTTTGCCCTCCTGGCAGCTCCCGCGCAGGACGCGCTCCCAAGTGTACGGCACTCGTGCATAGCAATCGGTTCCGTTCAGATTGCGCTCCTGACAAATCCGCAGGTCGATGACGCGGTTCGGCCCCTTCTGTTCCTTTGGCACAAAGGACAACGCGCGGCGCGCCGCGAATCCATGGCGGGTAAAGAGTGGCCAAAAAACGACGCCACCCACAGAAGCGTTGTTGTTGACCGAGACGTTAAAAACATGCCTCGCGCCGCGACAATTTTTTAGTAAAATTTTTTCCTACTCATTTTCTTCACAAAACGCGACGAAGACGGTCCAAAAACCAGAAAACTTCGGAAAAATCTAGCGGTTGCAGGCCCCCTTCGCAGCCGTTATGCTGTCACGACCAGAAATAAAAATAATGTCTTAAAGTACTTATAAATATGGGTTTACACAAAATATAAAATCGTGATTGACTGACAATAAAAAGGTTATACAATCAGCCCCTCGCAACACGATGTTGTAGTCATAAGGGCATCGACTACAATATATGGGTGTTTTTATACTGCTTGTGGGGGGTGCGAAGACTTCTTGGCGTCTCG
>JAUWIQ010000110.1 GCA_030605285.1 Planctomycetota bacterium | reverse complement strand
GTTGGTCGCTGTAGCATCTCAGTTCGACCGGATCCCCTTCGGGATTGTCGGTGAAGAGTTGTTTATGTTTTCGGTTTACGTTGTGAATGATTAGACCATCGGCTGCCCGCAGAATGCTTTTTGTGCTGCGATAATTTTGCTCGAGTCGCACTACGCGTACGTCGGGAAAGTCCTGTTCAAACTTAAGAATGTTGCCGATGTTGGCACCTCGCCAGCCAAAGATAGACTGATCGGGATCCCCGGTGGCGGCGAGGTTCGGATAATTCTGGCTTAGCGCACGGAGAATGGCGTACTGTGCAAAATTGGTGTCCTGGTATTCATCAATCAACAGATATCGGTATTGTTCGTCGAGCGATTCGCGAATTTCCGGGTTCTCGCGCAGCAGGACCGCCACATGCAGCAACAAGTCATCGAAGTCTACGGCGGATGCGGTAAGTAACTGCTGTTGGTAGAGCGGATAAATCTCGGCGACCACGGTTCCGAGTGGGAGGCCATTGGGCGGTTCGTACTGTTGGGCCTCCACCAGGCTGTTTTTCGCGCGACTGATTTCAGCCGCAATTTGCCGAGGACTGAAGGTGGTACTGGAGATGCCGGTTTTTTCCAGGGCGTGGCGGAGTGCCCGCAGGCTGTCGTCCGTATCGTAGATTGTGAAATGTTCGGCCAGCCCAACGTGCGATGCGTACCGCCGCAAGAGTCGCGAACAAAAACGATGGAACGTACTGAGGTTCAGATCGCCCGCCCGTGTGACGAGCGTCTCGACCCGCTGGCGCATTTCTTCTGCGGATTTATTGGTGAAGGTGAGTGCGACGATTTGTCGGGATGGGACACCCTGATCTACCAAATGGGCGATACGATGGGTTACCACACGGGTTTTTCCACTGCCGGGACCGGCAAGTATTAATAGCGGTCCATCGATGTGTTCCACGGCCGATCGTTGGGCCGGAGTGAGCAGGGCGTTGGTATTCACGGTGATTGTCAATTCGTGGGCTGTGCGTGCTAGCACGCAGCGAGGCAACAAGCAAAAGAATCCTGATATGTAAATCTTTTAGGCAAGAAAAAAAAATGTACGGTACGGAAAAACAGTTGTGGCAAGATTTTTTTTTCGTGGTATAACTGGCCGCAATCAATGTTGCACATCGAGTTTTGCTTTGCCAGGATCATTCTATTTTTGGGAGGGAACCCATGACACGCATACCTCTTCCCGCTGGAGGTGGTCAGACGGAAAATCTCAGCGACCGTCTTGAAATGAGTACTGCTGAAATTGGCCTTTCCGTTCGCACCACAAATTGCCTCGAAGAGCGCGGGATTTTTACGGTCAATGATCTTTTAAATTGCTCGGCTGAGGATTTGCTCGATATCTCAAACTTTGGCGAAAAGACGCTCGAAGAGGTCTACACTGCGCTGGAGACTATCGGATTTTACCGTAGAAGTGCGGAAGCGGTCGAGATGCCTCAGTAAGCGGTTCCTCGAAATACAATGCGATTGATACGGGTTGTTTCCGCGCGCCGCCCTTGTTGGGAACGGTCGATTCGCAACTTGGTTACTTCGGTTCTGCGCCGACGTTGAAGCAGTACATCGTGGCATCGTCTCGCACCAGCAAGCGGCCGTCGGCCAACGCAGGTAATGCTCGTACGATACCCGAAGTGATTCGCATGGCGGCCAACGGGTGAAACTTTTGGGGAGACGGTTTCGCCAGGATGAGTTCCCCATCCGCTTTGACGAGGAGTAGTTTTTTATCGGCTGCGATAATGGCTGCGACACCAAAGTCAGCGATGGACCAGGCGATCTTGCCGGTTTTCATTTCGATACAACGAAGGGATCCCGTGCCGATGTCCGCCCGTCCATCCGTTCCATAAAGGTATCCGTCGATACCGACCGGTGTATTGTATTGACTGGAAAGTGCCCGGTCGTTGGCCCAGATTTCTTTTTGGTTTTCCTGGCTAAAGCGTGTGAGTCTCGCTCCCACGCCGTAACTGGCCGTTGTAAAAATCAGGTTGCCCTCAACGAGTGGTGAGGCCGCGTTGACTGTAGGGCCGCGACGACCGAAGGGGAATCGAAAACGAACCTTTCCATTTTCGGGATCGATCGAGATCGTGTGGTACCGAGTGACAAACAGGACGTGGCGCACGCCTTCGACGACGGTCGCCACCGGTGCGCTGTAGCTTGCCCCCTCGTCAGTGGCCTGCCAGAGTGTTGTCCCATGCTCGGTATCGATCGCCACGATACCCGCACCGGCGGTGCCTCCAACATTTACCAGCAGACGGTTTCCCTCGACGATCGGCGTACTGCCCGCTCCGAAATAGCCAAAATCGATCTGTCCACCGCGGGTTCGGTACTCCCGGTAGAGCGGGCGTTGCCATAGTTTTTTGCCATTTTCGAAGTCGAGTGCGCGGAGGTCACCCCCTCCGCCAAAAACGAACACCCGTTTTCCGTCAATCAGCGGGACACAAAGAGGGCCATCCTGCTCCGGGAAAATCTGGGGCTGCAGGTGGGCTGGGTAGGCCTGCCGCCAGATTGGCCTGCCGCTGGCAAGATCGACCGCTTCGACGATTTCCTCGTCTCCCAGGCGATGGAATACGATGGCGCGGCGGTTTTTTACGGCGGCGCCTGCATAGCCGCGACCCATGGGCCGTTTCCACAGCAGCGGCGGTCCCTCACCCTCCCAGTGATTTGCCAGTCGCTCATGGAGCGCCTGGCCACTGCGCGTCGGACCGAGACTCTGCGGCCAGGCGCCCGCCCCCCACGGGGCCGCGGGGAGCAAAAGCAGGGAACCGCAAAAAACTGCGAATCCAAATGATCTGCGGACTTGAATGGAGATTTTACCGAACCGTGAATTTTGGGGTCTCATGGCCTTGGGGGGATAGAGAGTCAATCTGGATCGGACGGTTCAAAAATCGAAGTCATTAGAACAGCGATGCAAGGGCTCGCCAAGTCGGACCGGGAGCCCTGCGAGAGCGTGTTGACGAATCGTGCCGAGGGAAATTTTTCGCCGCGGTCGCCGATACTACCGCCCCGCATGGCGGGTATAATGCCAAGCTAGCCGCTGGCGACGGGCATCGTGGAAAGGGTGTTTTTGCTGGCTATCTCATGAATACAGAATTAGGTTCACCTCGTGCGCGCACTCTCCCGAATCCGCCGCAAAAAGTTTCGCTTCCGGTTCCATCGGAAGAAGCGAGGGGGTCGGGTCAGTGGTTCGGAGCGGCTGGCAACGGTAGGCGAAGCCCTGTTTTTCACCGCCTGCCTGCTGCTGGGTGCGATTACATTGTCTTTGATTGTGATTTGGTATGTGGTTCCACAGTGGCGTGTGAATCGACATTTTCTTGAGGCCAGATGTCGCGTTCTTGTTGCCCCAGTCGTAATGCGTCAGGCGGAGATGGAGACGACCCTCTGGAAACCGACCATTCGTTACGAATACACCGCGAACAAAACGAGATATGTTGGCCATCAGTTTGATTTGCTCGATACGCGTTATACCGAGCGCAACAAAGCGGCTGCAATCGCCGGCAAGTACAAGCTCGATGAATCGTACCCCTGTTGGTACGATCCCCTGGATCCAGGCACTGCCGTTCTCACGCGAGGAAGCCCACTCGCTTACTGGCTCTTATTGCTGCCGGTCGCGTTTCTGGCAATTGGTATTGGTGGCCTCGGCTACACGATTTGGCAGTTCAGTGGATCACGTGAGCGTCGGGCCGTAATCGTACAGAAGGCGGCTGGCAAGGAATTGTTTGAAGAGCCCTCCAAGACCGGGAGGTTTCCGGCGATCCCGGGGGATGCCGACGTGACCAATAGTCCGGGGACCACGCTCACATTTCGACTGCCGATCGCGTCGCGTGCGGGTTGGCACCTGTTTGCCTCCACTGCCGCATGCCTCGGTTGGAATGCGATGGTGGCTCTCTTTACGTTCCTGGCAGTACGGAAGTACGTTGCCGGTGATGCGGACTGGATTTTGATTGTTGCTCTGTTTCCATTTCTGGCGTTCGGCATTTGGCTATTTGTGAATTTGTGTCGCCAATTCTGGCGAACTAGTGGTATCGGCCCGACGCGCATTGAAATCAGCGACCACCCTCTGAGGCCGGGCGGGGAATACGCTCTGTTTATTGCCCAGACCGGATCGATGCACCTGAAAAATCTGGAAGTCACCTTGCTTTGTGAAGAAGAGGCGACTTACCGGCAGGGCACCAACACGATTACGGATACCCAGGCGGTGGTTTGCGATCGGGTGTTGTCCCAAGCCGATATCAGCATGGGGCCCGGTCAGCCTTACGAAGAGCACTGCCAATTGCAAGTGCCCGTTGGCGGAATGCACTCGTTTCAGGGTTTGAATAACAGGATCAGCTGGAAGCTTTCCGTTTACGCACACGTTGCCCGGCGTCCTGACTACACACGAAACTTTTCAGTCATTGTGGTACCCGCCAAGGTGGATGAGAGGAACGGGGAGTGATCGATTCCGAAATTTCCATTCGCCTGATTGAGGATACCAATGCGTATCTGCCGGGCCAAACGCTCTCAGGTGAGTTCTTTGTCCAGATTGATGAGCCGCACGATGTTCGCGCGGTCGAGGTTTCGGTTCTTTGGTTTACTGAAGGTAAGGGCGACGAGGATATGGCCGTCCACTACTTTGATCGCATCAGTAACGAGGATGGGCAGTTCGTCGATATGCGCCAATCCCAGCAGTTCGCCACCGACCTGCCCGAGAGTCCTCTGAGCTACGAAGGGGTGATCATGAAAATCCACTGGTGTGTCCGCATCCGGGTCTTTTTGAGCCGGGGCCGTGATTTCGCCACCGAGCAGCCGTTTCAGCTCGGAGCGGTGCCTCGGGGGCTGGCGATTCTGGACGCGGCTGACAATGAGACAGACCGCGACCCAGATCCAGAGAGACACAGCGATCCCGACAGCCGTTCGGATTCGCAGACGAACGAACAACAGCCAGAGGGCCTGCCGCAGATCGATACCGCGACGGACCGTGGGGATGCTGCGGAAGATCACGCGACCTGAGGCTGTTGGCGGAATTCATAGGCTTTTGGCCCAAGAGGAGCATGTTTACGAAAGGAATGCCATGTGTGATCACGGGACTGCCAGCGCGTCCCACCCCAGGGAAAATAGCAGCGGAATGATTGTGGGAAATCCATTTTCTACCCGCCACACGCGACCCGGTGTGATCCCTTTTTGTTTTGCCCCGGGGCCGAAATTCAGGCAGTTGGTCGAGCGACTCTGGGATACCGGTTGTTGGGGGCAGATTGTCGGGCCTCACGGTTCGGGTAAATCAACACTCGTCTCTCAGTTGATCGACCAGGCAGCCGATTACGGAATTCGGACGGTTTCGTTTACGCTCCACGATAATCAGCGCGGGATGCCGACGGGCTGGAAAAACGTTGCCTGGAATGCTTTTGAAGTCGGTCGCATGACCCTCATTCTCGTGGATGGTTTTGAACAACTCAGCGGTTTCTCGCGCTGGCGACTCCGGTACACCTGCCGTAACAAATCGTGGGGGCTTTTGGATACCGCACACGCCGATGTTGGTCTGCCAGATATTTACCGCACCCGAACTACGATAGAATTAGCCAATACATTGGTCGAATATCTGGTGGCTGAAACAAGGGAGACAATTTCACGGCAGGATGTTCAGCAGACGTTTCGGCGTCATGACGGAAACCTTCGACAGGTCTTTTCTGATCTCTACGATCAATATGAGCGGCAACGTCAAGGAAGGTGTCACTGAAAATTGCTGCGTGCTGCCCAAAGTCAACATGCAGTATCTTGTCCCGCTACAGGCATCGTGGCACTGCTGGCAGGTGTTGCCGGGTCTGTTTCGGGAATTGGGGGGGGTGTCCATGCGGCCCTCTCAAGGCACTCCGATAAATTGCTACAAACCGCATTTTCGTTACCCCCTTTAGATTCTGCAAATCCGTAATCTTCTACTATTTTTTTACGAACTCATGCCAGCTTATTGACTTCACCTCGGGCGCCAGTTCTAAATGAAAGTAGGGTTCATTGTCCAAAATGGCAGTGGGACGTTGCGGCCCAGTCTGTAAATGGTTCGAGGTCTTTGAGAATGGAAAGAACGATGATAAACAAGAACACACAAATTATGATTGCGGCCACGTTGTTGGCTATTGCGACGATCGCCTTGTGCCCGGCAACCGGTGCTGCACAATGTGCGACTCCAGGGCAGGCGATGACTGCCTATTATCCTCCTGCGTCTCCTTGCGCTACGGGGGCATGTGCCCCAGCAATCGTTGAGGCATACCGCCCAGCGTACCGACCGCTATTTGCAGGTTCCTCACAGAGGAGTTACCAGCGGTTGATGCGACGATGGAATCGTTGGTGGTCTCGAAATGAGCCAGTCGCAGTCAATGCTCCAGTGATGGTGACGGCAGCGTACGGCGCCGCGAGCGGCAACTTGATGAATTCTTGCACGACCTGCAACATGCCCGTTACCTGCTACAAGCCGCAACAGTGTTGCCGTTATGTTCCGCAGACCTGCTATCGGACGGAAGTCTGCAATATTCCAGTGACCACATACCGTCCGGTTTCTTCCTGCGATCCCTGTACCGGTTGTGTCACAACCTGTATGAAGCCATGTACCACCTACCAGCAGCAGGCACGGCGCGTCCCTTACACGGCCTACCGTATGGTCTGCGAGACGCGCTACACGCCCGTCACAAGCTGCGCACCGGCCTGTCTGCCGGCTGCTTGTGCCACGGGGAACTGTGCCACGGGGAACTGTGCCACGGGGAACTGTGCCACGGGGAACTATGCCACG
>JAUWIQ010000376.1 GCA_030605285.1 Planctomycetota bacterium | reverse complement strand
TTTATGGTCAGGGCGCCTACACCGGCAGCCTGACCAAACGGCCGATCCGTGCCGATTGCTTACTGGTGCTCCACTCTGATTTTACGACCGATCAATCGGGCCGTCCTTTTGTTCGTGCACAACTCGACATGTTTGTTGATGTGAAGAATGTGGGCGTTGACCTAATTGCTCGAACCTTCCAGTACATGATCGGCAATACGACCGATTTAAATTTCTCCGAGACGGCCCACTTTGTCACCAAACTGTCACGTACGACCGAAGAGAATGGTCCGGGCATGCAGCACCTTGCCAGGCGGCTTACTGAAGTCAACGAGCCCACCCGACGAGAATTCGCCCGGCATGCCGGTGCCGTCTATCGACGCGCACAGAATCAGTACTCTGGCCAGCCTAAGAATAAAGACAAAGGGACTGCGCGTGCCATCTCACTCCGCACAACGCCTGCCGATCCGAAAATCGCGAATACTGCGATTTCTAATTAGGTTGTGAATTTGGCCAGTGCCAATTCTTTCAGACCCTTGAGATCTAATTTCCCGGTGCCGAGTACGGGAATTGCAGTAACTTGGAGAAAACTATCTGCTGAGGGAATCCAGAGAGGTGGGAGCCCTGCCTGGACAAGCAAGCGGCAAATTTCCTCTGGTGACTTCGCGAGTTGAACATACAGCACCACAATCCGCTCACCCTTGCGAACGTCCGGAACGGCCGTGCCGACAACTTCTTTCTCATGTTCATCGTCGTGATCACCGAAAAGCAGTTCGGTAATCACATCCTCGATTTTCAAATGCGGCACCATTTCGCCGCCAATTTTTGAAAAGCGACTTTCGCGACCCGTGATCCAGATAAAACCATCGGCATCGATTTTGGCAATGTCGCCAGTGACGTACCATCCGTCGCGCATCGATTCGGCCGTCTTCTCAGGGTCATTCAAATAACCCTGCATCACGTTCGGTCCACGAAACAGCAGCATCCCCTCGGAACCGGCTGGAAGATCTTCGCCTGTCTCGGTATGGACGATCTTGGCATCGACACCGGGGATCGCCCTTCCGATCGTCCCCTCGCGGACTCCTTCACCAGGATTGCCGCGGGCGCGGCTGGGTGGAATATTGAGCGCCGACAACGGGGAAAGTTCGGTCGTTCCATAACCCTCAATCGGCCGGATCCCAAATTTCTTTTCAAAAGCATCGGCCAGTTCGACCGGCAATCGTTCGGCGCCAGTCACTAACACGTCGACATGCTCAAAGTCTGCTACCTCACACTGCTTTAAATAGCCACGGAGAAAGGTGGGAGTCGAAAGTACAATCGTCGCTCGGTGACGCCTGCAGAGCTTACCCACTTCGCGGGCCTGGAGCGGTGAGAAATGATAGATACCCTTGGGCGGGAGCGTGAGTACTGTCCAGAGCGTAGCTGTATAGCCAAAGACATGAAAGAACGGCAGGATGCCGAGCAGGACATCCTTCTTGTGCAAGTGGACCACGTTATCGATTGCCGTCACATTGGAGCCGATGTTTCCCACAGTGAGCATCACGCCCTTGGGTTCACCCGTCGAACCGGAAGTAAAGATGATCGTGAACAGATCCTCATCCTTTAAATTTGCAATCCCCAACTGACGGGCAAGCATGCCGATCGGCATCAGCACCGCCTGTAAAGTCCCGACGAGCTTATCGGCCAGTGTGATCTGTTCTTTAAAATCTTCGAGGTAGATTAACTGGGCATTGATTTTTAGATCGAGTTTTTCCATCACTCGGTGACTGGTAAGCACATGTCGGATGCCCGCTTCGGCAATGCAATGGTTCAAAACATCAGATGAAAGAGTGTAATTCAGATTGACCGGAACGCGGCAGCAGAGCGGCAGTGTGGCATTGACCACCGCGGAAGGAACGGAAGGCGGCAGGAGTAGCCCCACGCAACGCTCGTCATCGGCCAGTACCATGCGGAGCAACGCTCGGCGGAGTACGAGCGCCTTGATGAGCAGCCCGCGACCCGAAAGGTCGCTGCTCAAGTCGGCGATTTTTGATCGTCCGCCACAGCGGCGACACATCTTCAAAAAGGCGAGGGGCAGATTCATCCATTGCCTCCGTGCATCCAGTTGGAAGTCCCAAGCATAGCGACCGATTGCCTGTGGGGGTAGTCCAACCCGGTCCCGATTGCATCCCCTACCGACCTGTGGCACGATACACCCTCGCAACCTCCACGGGGGGTTAAACCCGCGAGTTACCGTTTCAATCAATGAGGGAAAAACACGGGATGGCACGCAGAGAAAAAACCGAAGTGGCAACCTGGTGCGGATTCGATTTAAGCACCACGGGCCTCGCGCTCGGTGTCCGCAGTCAGTCGGGAAAAGAAGCGTATGCACATACGCCTATCCGAGGTGCAACCCGCTGGTACGGCCAACCCGCCTTCAAACTCGAACATGTTCCAAGAATGTTGATCACACTACTCTCGACGCTCGAAAAGCACGGTTTGGAATTTCTAAAACCGCTGCTTTCCTTTGCCGTGCGGCAACACGATATGGTTTTGCTGGGGAAACAAAATCAACTCTTAATGCCCGCGTTGAGTTGGCAGTGCAATGCGGCAGTTGACGAAGTACGGGAACTGGAAGAAAAAGGAGCGGACCGGCAAGTGGGTCGCATTGAACCGCGGTTCATTCTGCCGAAACTCGCCTGGGCCCTCACACAAGAATCGACTCTAAAAAAAGAGCTCGCGCAGGTGATGACCACCGGCGACTGGATCGCCGAACGTTTGACCGGTCGATCGCGACTGAGTACCTCGGACGCAATCAGCAACGGCTTGCTCGATCAGAAGACAAAGAAGCTAGCAGAAAATGCAATCCGCAAAGGGAAGTTGCAGCCAAAATGGTTTCCTCGTGTCGTGCAAAGCGGACGGAGCATCGCGCGCGTACGCAGTCGGCCTTCCGAGGGGAGCGAACCCGGTTGGCAGGAGGTTTGCGACCGTTTGGCCGGTGGCCAACTCATCGCATCACTCGGAGACAATCATGCTACGGGGGTCGGCTGTGGATTGGCCGAAGGGGATTACAGTACGATCGTGATTTCCGCAGGAACGAGTGGCACCGTCAATCGCGTTTGTCCGCCGCGTGTGGATTTAGCAGGCAAGGCGGCCTGCTTCGAATTCTATACCGACCGCATGCTCCTGATGATGCTCGCGGATTGTTGCAGTTGGTACGATGCGTTCGTCGAGCGCGGTGCTGCGCGTTACACAGGCCATCTCGACCGGCTCAACCAATTGATCAGTAAAGTGGATCTCGCCAATTTACATCGG
>JAUWIQ010000407.1 GCA_030605285.1 Planctomycetota bacterium | reverse complement strand
ATCCGCGATTGCTCGAGGAATTCCTTACACTACTGGCCACTGTAGAAATCCCACCAAAGACAGCGCAGCAGAAGAAGACTGCCCCAAGTGAATTATTTGAAGAGGGAATGCGCTGTCTTTGCCGACCGGAGGATCGCGCCAGACCGACACTGATCCTCAGTCCCCACGTCTGGGAACCGGAAAAAGTAGCGGCAATGGCTAGTGATTCTTCGGGCAATCTTGCGTCCGGTGGACCCATTCGCTGCATTGATACCAACAGTAGTAACTTTTGGCATTTTTTTGATCCCGCGGAGTGACGTCGATGGCGAGCGAGCGACTCCTTCAATTACTCATCGCCCTGCTGGCAGCGCAGGGGAGCCTGATGCTGGGGATGGGTTCGGGCAATCTGACACTGCCGCTGCTCACGATCGCTGCTGCAACCTTGAGCCTCTATGTCACCGACCGCTACCGGTGGTTTTATCTTCAGGGATCTGTGGCTAATCTTGCGGCTCTTTGTGCCGTGTTGCTTTCGATCTACGATTTTTTCGAACTCGAACGTGATCGGCAATTACTGGCCATTGCCTACCTCCTTGTCTACCTGCAAATCGTGCTTCTTTTCCAGAGAAAAACAGCGCGGGTTTACTGGCAACTGCAGTTACTCAGCCTACTGCAGGTGGTCGTCGCCACTGCCATCAGTTCCAGTCTCGGCTTCGGTTTATTGCTGTTGGTCTATCTCTACTTCTGTCTTTGGACCGGATTTGTCTTTTTTGTTGTCCGCCAACAAAATCGACAACGCACGCTTTCTGCGTCATCCCTTGCAGACATATCTTCCACGAGTTTTTCTTTCGAGGCTACGGTCGACACAAAAACAACGCATTTCCATCCCCGCCTCGCTCTGGCTGCACTTCGGCAGGCGACAGGCATCTGCTTCCTGGCTTTCCTCTCTTTTCTCCTTCTTCCCAGAGTAGGCGATAGCACCTCCAATCAGAAACTGACCGGCGCGAGGATGATCGGCTTTACCGATAGCGTACGCCTCGGGGAACTGGGAACAGCCATCGAAAGCCAAGAGCCGGTACTCCGATTGTGGTTTTTTGAACCGCATGCGGACAAACCTTTTCGTCTGCTCGGTTCTCCGATGCTTCGCGGAGCAATCGTCAACTACTACAAAAATGGAACGTGGTCGATTACTGGATCACAAATGTGGGCTCAAGAGATTGAAATCCCAATCAGTCCGCCCAACGCTGTGAAACAACGGATTGCCATGACTCCACTTCGCGAACGGACCGTATTTGCCCTCTATCCCCCCGCACTTGTCGATCCACAGACACCTGTTGCTTTCAACCTACGGACACGACAACTCGTACGAACCGTTTCCCAGTCGACTCCATTCGACGTCGTGCTTGCCACGAGCGGAATCCGCGACCGTCGCCAAAAGCGGCTGACTGCAATCGGCCCGACCGATGTGAGCGGTGATGTAGCCTTGCTACAGCCCTTTGACGGGACCAGAAAATCCAACAAGGCAAGCGAACGCCTTGAACCATTACGTACACTAGCTGTGGAAATTCTCTCCCAGGCGGACCTTGCAGACGATGAAACTGTAGAAAGGGCCGAAGCGATTTGCGACTATCTGAAAACATCTCCTAAGTTCCGTTATTCGCTCACCACTGAGCAGCGGAATCCGGATCTCGATCCGATTATTGATTTCTTGACCGAGCATCCTCAAGGCCACTGCGAGTATTTCTCGAGCGCTTTGACACTCATGCTGCGCAGTGTCGGTATCCGTGCGCGGATGGTCATCGGCTTCCAAGGGGGCCAATGGAATCACCTAGGCGATTACTATCAGATCCGGCAAAAGGATGCCCATAGCTGGACCGAGGCCTACATTCCAGAGAGTGAACTGGATGGATTTCCAGGGGGCGGTTGGCTTCGCCTCGATCCAACGCCGGGCAACTTGCGCAATGATCGACAGATAAACAGCGGAGTGGCCTTGCGATTCTACGGGGAGATACGCAACTACGCAGAATTCCTCTGGGCCAAATACGTCGTCCAACTTGATGCGCAAAGGCAGCGTGAAGATATTTATGACCGGCTCGCAGGATGGGCAAATGTTCTTATTGATTCAGTGCGGCAGGCGGTACTCGTCAACGACGTCAAGCCGGAGCACGAAATCCCGGTGGGCGAGGCGGACGTTGAAGAAAAGGCCGGAATGTTCCAAAAGAAGCTGGATGGATGGCGGCTCACCCTGTGGACCGCTGCGGTGCTGCTGCTCTGTGGTTGCATCCTGCTCCTCCGGAAACTTTATCGCGGCGGTCTGCGCTGCGGACACTCCTTTCCGGTCAAACAACATGTCCTCGAGCGGCGACCCTTCTATCGTCAGTGGGAAAGGCTGCTTGCCCGCCACCTCTCGGTGCGGCGTCCCGGGCAAACGGCCAGGCAACATGCCGCACAGATCGCCTTACAGCTGATCGACTGCGGGCTGACAGACCAGCAGGGGGTCCCGGCCCGCGTTGTCGATGCACACTATGCGTATCTCTTTGGCGGCGCCCTACCCAGTGCAGCAATGGAAGCGGAATTGGTCCGAGGCATCACGGCACTCGGCAAGGCCCTAGCCATACAGCGCCGGGATGCATTAAAAACATCTTGAAAAGCACTCACAGCGAAGCGAAGAATAGGAAGAAATTACTATGAAGATCGGCATCGTCGGCTATCAGTCCTCCGGAAAGAGCACCTTATTTTCCTGGCTTTCAGGAATTTCCGCTGATCCGTCACTCGCCCACCGCGGACAAACCGCCGCGGTCGAAGTGATTGATCCTCGCGTCGCAAAGCTGGCGGAGATCTACAAGCCAAAAAAAATTACGCATGCGAATCTGCAACTGGTCGACACGCCGGGCCTGGAGCAAGGGAGTGCCAGTAACGCCGGGCACTTGAGTCTGATCCGCGAAGCGGGTTGTCTGGAGCATGTGGTCGGTGCCTACAGCGGCGACGATCCACTTGCGCAGCTGGTGAGTTTTGACGAAGACTT
>JAUWIQ010000024.1 GCA_030605285.1 Planctomycetota bacterium | reverse complement strand
GTCGCTTGTTTTTTCATCGCTTTACAGAGGTTTCCCAGATGGTTAGGTGTTTTAATTCAGCGGACAGCAAGTTCCCCAATCGTCGGAGCGTTCTGCTCCTACTGGCAGTTTTCCTCGCCGTTACGTCTTGGCAGAGATTGTCTCTGAAATCCGTCGCAGCCACCGACCAGATTGCGGATCGACATCGTCAGATTGTGGAGCGAGGTATTGGGTATTTGCGAACACAAGGGCAAGCCACCGATGGCTCGTACAGTGCCGGTGCGGGTCCCGGAGTCACTGCTTTAGTGACAACTGCGGTGCTGCGTAACGGATATAACCCACAAGATCCATTGGTCCAACGTAGTCTTAATTACCTAAAAGGGTTCGTGCAAAAAGATGGCGGCATCTACGCAGTGGGAAGTAACTACCGAAATTACGAAACGAGTATGGCAGTGATGTGTTTCGCGGAAGCAAACCGTCAGCAACCTGGTACGTATGATAAAATCATCAAGAGTGCGGACCGTTTTCTCAAAGGCCTGCAACATGATGATGGAGAAGGGCACGACCGCTCCAGCAAGTTCTATGGCGGTGCAGGATATGGAAAACATAAACGTCCTGACCTTTCGAATACCGGGATCATGATCGATGCACTCGTTGCTGCGGGTGCCAGTCCCGATGATGAGGCAATCCGCAAAGCGTTAATTTTTGTCTCGCGGTGTCAGAATCTCGAGACCGAACATAACGATACCAAGTGGTCCGTCAAAAACCCTGACGGTGGTTTTTACTACACAGGTGCCGCCGGGGGTTCGAGTCAGGCAAAATGGGAGCCGGGAAAAAGCAAAGAGACCCAAGGGTTGCGCAGCTACGGATCGATGACCTATATGGGCTTAAAAAGTCTGATTTATGCGGGGCTGACTGCAGACGATCCACGGGTTAAGGCAGCGACCGAATGGATCAGCAAAAACTATCGCCTTGACGTAAACCCTGGACTGGGAAAAGAGGGTCTCTACTACTACTACCACACCTTCGCCAAAGCCCTTGATGCGCTCGGTGTCGAAGTCTTTATGGATGCCAAAGGTGAGAAACACAACTGGCGACACGAATTGACAGAAAAGCTTAGCAGCGAGCAACAACCCAATGGATCCTGGATCAACAGCCATTCTCGCTGGATGGAGGCCGATCCCAACTTGGTAACCGGTTATGCTCTGCTGGCACTCTCTTATTGCAGACCATAACCTGCCAGATGCCAGTCTGCCGCGATCTTGCGAAATGACGCCGCGATCTTGCGAAATGACGCCGCGATCTTGCGAAATGACTACGTCGCGGGTGAGCCGGAACCTTCTGCCACTGCAGCATCCTCTTCGCCTTCCGCCGTGGGGACTTCCTTCTTTTTCTTCTTCTTGATGACCACTGCCTGAACACGAACTTTAGGCAAATTAAAGGGTGAATCCCCCTCCTGCCAACGATCGGTTTCCTTCAGCTTTTTGATCTTTTCCGACCGGGTAAGAACATTCCGGCTACGAATTAGACCGAGACGAATTTTCAGGCTCTTGTCAATCGTCATGGAGACTACAATTCCTAACAAGTTGCCTCGACGCAAAACTGTCGAATTGGCTTGGGGCCCTAAGGTCTTTTGGGAAGATATCTTTCGAGCGTCGCATTTTAAAGCAAAGAATCACCTTTTGCCAGGGGTATCGTCCCGCCGATGCGGCACTCTTTCACGATCCCTTTCCGCCCGGAAATACCTCAAGAAACTCCACCAACTCCGCCATCCCGCCCGGGCGCCGGCCGGGTTCCGATTCGATGCAACGATGGATCATGTCCGCGAGCTGCGGGTTAACATCAGGGCAACATGAAATTAACGGAACCGGGGGTTTATCATGCCCCATTGCGACTTTGCCCGTGGTGACCGGACTTGGCCACGGTGTTTGATAAGCAAACATCTCATAGGCAGTCACACCAAAAGAAAAAATATCAACACGTCGATCCGTTGTGCGCCGCCTGACAATTTCGGGAGACATATAACGAGGTGTACCTGTGCGATTGCCTGGCTGACAAAACACGGGGGCGTCTGGAATACTCAACCCAAAGTCAATCAACTTCAAGGCTTTGCAATCGGGAGCAATGACAAAATTACGCGGGCATATATCACGATGGATGAAACCGGCTTCGTGTACCGCAGCGACCGCGACCGCAGCCTGATGTAATAATTTCCAGCGATGGCGAGCAAACAACTCATCATCTGCCTGAATTAAAGTATTCATCCCCTGCCCTCTGAGGTATTCCATGATCAGGTAGGAACTGCCAGTAGTTGTTTCACCGTATTCGAAAGTATTAACAATTGCCGGGTGTGAAAGTACGGTGGCGATTTCACCTTCACTCGGTTTCTTAAGACCTGCAAAACGTTGTTCAAATTTAGTGGTTTTTTCCCGATCCAATATTTTCAGGCCCACAATTTGGCCCGATTGTCGATCTCGGGCTAAATAGAATTGAGACATTGTCCCGTGAACCGCTTCGCGCAGCAGTTCAAAACGCTCAGACACATCAACCCGCCCCCCAACCCAAGATTTGATGCGACGCCACAGCTTCATGAATTTGACCTTACTGTCCCTTGTTCCCAAGCGACAGGCAAAAAACATTTTGCGCCGTGAAACACTTTTTTCCCATGATCACTGCTATTTGCCGCAGTAATCAATCGCGCGAGCAATTTCACTCTTCAGATCAACCCGGCGCACGATGCGATCTAGATAGCCGTGTTTCATCAGGAACTCGCTGGTCTGAAAACCTTCCGGTAATTCAATACGGATCGTTGCTTTGATCGTGCGGGGGCCGGCAAACCCAATTAAGGCCTTCGGTTCTGCGAAAATCAGATCGCCTAGAGAAGCAAAACTTGCTGCCACGCCACCCATGGTAGGATTTGTGAGTACCGAAATGAACAACCCAGTCGCCTCGTCATAGCGAGCTAGTGCCGCAGAGATTTTAGCCATTTGCATCAGCGAAAGAATGCCCTCGTGCATTCTCGCACCCCCACCACTACCACTGACAATAATCAAGGGAAGGTTCTGCTCTGTCGCACGTTCTATAAGTCGTGTGAGCTTTTCTCCGACCACGCCTCCCATGCTCCCCATAATGAATGCCGAGTCGGTCACTCCAAAAGCCACACGGCGTGCGCGGATCATTCCCATACCAACAACAGCAGCATCGGAAAGCCCTGTTCGTTTCTGCTCTGCAATGATACGATCTCGATATGCCTTCTTATCATTAAATTCCAAGGGGTCTGCAGAGGACATATCCCTAAAAATTTCTTCAAATGTGCCTTCGTCCAGAACTTGTCGAATCCGTTCTGTTGCCGTGACGTAGAAATGGTGATCACAAACCGGGCATGTGCCGAGTTGTCGATCTGCCTCCTGGCGAAAAATAGTCTCGCCACAATCCGGACACTTTCTCCAAAGGCCTTCTGGAACACCCCGCTTAGGGCGTCTGGGGCCGTTCTTGTCCAGAGGTGCCGAAGGGTCGTCGGACATCGTTTCGACCTGTGTGGGTTGCCTTAGTATCTTCATTGTTTCGCAGGTTATCAACTGCCAACTTATGAATGGCTGTTCTTATGCATTCGTCAAAATCGGGCATTTCGCCTCGATCATTTCCCAGCGACCACTATTGGACTGACACACATCCTTGAGTTGCGTCTGTCGTAAAACACTCCCAATGAGTGACGCCAGTGGCTCCGGGGCGACGATTGCTACAGTACCATCTTTGTGTTTTTTGGATATCTTTGCCAGGACTGTTTCAACCCTCCGTTGGGCGGTCTCCAGCATTTCGCCTTCTGGTGGACAAATAATGGCCGGCTGACATTGCCACTGCTTGAATACTTTAGGATGTTTTCGTTTAACCTCCTCCACTAACAGGCCCTGCCAGAGACCCATATTTAAATTAATCAGTCGGTCGAGCGTTTTGTTTTTTATAGAGAAGGCGTTGCTCAGAAGTTCAGCCGTCTGCTGTGAGGACTGACTAGGAGATGAATAGAGCGCGTCAATCGATTGTCCACCCAACTGCCGAATACTTTCAGTGACTTCAGAAGCGGCTCCGTTACTTAAGGGAACATCTAAAGTTCCCAAGATACGTCCCTCCAGGTCGAACTCCGTCGTTCCCGGACAAATCACCAATATCTTAAGCATCTTTACACTAAGCCTCTAGAATGAATTTTTCTGGGGGCTACTCTAAATCGACTCGCTTTCCACCACCCCGGGGCTTTGGAAGCCAGCAGACAAAGGCCAGGAAATCACCCTTCCTGACGGCCCGAAAATCACCAAGACCTGGATCCCAATCGCGTGGGACTCACAATCGATATCACGCACTCCTAAAGACCACGATGCAAGGATCCACAGCGATTACATCGTATAATAAATCGCTATTCAACCAATGGATCTCCGAAAAGCAAAATAAAGCGCACCCGTGGCTCAACCTAAACAGTCCACGGGTGAACTCATGTATCAGCACTTGAGCAGAGCCCTCTTTGCCCAGGACGATCACTGCATCGCGATGCCCCTTGGCGAAATACGCCGATACCGCGAAGGGGCAATTCTAACAACGTAAGATTAGTGCGCCTGCGCTTGTTGTAGGCTAATAGTGCAAATCTTTATCTCCTTGCGACTTAGATAGCTTGGCACCGCCTCCTTAAAACCCGTCTGGCCGTTAGAAAATCCTTCCCAGCAATGTCCATAACTTTTCAGGAGTCGAGTTCCTGGCTTTTGGGAAGCTCTTCTAGGCTTGCCAGCCCAAATAATTGAAGAAACCGAGGAGTCGTTCTGTAAACAGGGGTTCGTGGTTTGTTTTCAGGTCGTTCCATACATAACAACTGGCGCCGAATTAATTGGGAAAGAATAGGGCCGCTGGGGTGGCCTCGCAGCTTATTCACCTTGTCACTGGTTGTAGGTTGGTTGTAGGCGACAAGTGCTAACACTTCGATTGCAGCCTGTGACAGTTTTGCTTCACGTACGCGACCGTAGAAACGGTCGCGTACCGGTTCGTACTGTTTACGCAATACCATCCGGTAACCACTGCCTTCACTATGAATATCGTAGATACATCCCTGATTGACATATTCGCTGCACAATTCCTCAATCAGTTTTTCAACTTCGCGTGGCGTCACGCCATGAATGACGGTTGCCGCCTGTTTTGCTGTAAGTGGTTCATTCGCTGGGTGCCCAACAAAGAGCATCGCTTCAAGGATACGTTTGGGGGTAACTGGATTCTGTCCCTCAGCCATTGGCACACCGAGAGGTACCGGAGCATCATTTTCCGGGCCCGCATTATCCCCTTCGGGATCCGCCGACTGCCCTTCGCTAGCTGCCGAGTCCGAGCGGGAAGTTTGAGAGTCCTGCGCACTATCGGTCTTGAGCATTTCAGCGAATGCGTCATTCAGTTGCTCGAGAGAGGGCTCCCCGCTGCTACTGGATACAGGCAATGATTCATCGGCTAGTGATGCCATGTTGACAACTATAGATCGGCTGAACACAAGCGGACAAGACCGATTCCTACGACCAGCGGCTCGCTACGTTTTGTTTCATGAATTCTAAAGCGTGCTTCGCTAGCTCTTCTTCCGATTTGTACATCCGCCTCCATATTTTTGTCGCAGCTGCCAATTCGGGTAAAGCCAGCCCAAACGCTTCTACCACAAACCAGCCGTCGTAGCCCACTTCGTGCAGTGCGTCGAAATTCTCATCCCAACGAATATTGCCCTCGCCAGGTGTACTACGGTCATTTTCAGAAATGTGGACATGAGCCAAAACGTCTGAGCAATCGCGAATCGCCTGGGCGATATCTTTTTCTTCAATGTTGGCGTGAAATGTGTCGTACATTACACGACAGCTCGAGTGATCCACTTCGCGGGCAAATCGGGCTGCGTCCGCATGCGTGTTGAGCAAATAGGTTTCGAACCGATTCAGACATTCCACACAGAGCATGACACCGACTTCCCCTGCGTGGAGAGCCACTTGTCGCATGCTTTCAACACCCCACTTCCATTCCTCTGCGGGCGGCCCTGCACCACTAAAGAATCCAAGCGCGGAATGATAGGGACCTACCAAGTGCGTTGCACCCACAGCGGCAAAGCAGTCGAGCGCTCTCTTGGTTGCCTCAATGCCCTTGGCTCGGAGAGCAGCGTCCGGACTGATTGGATTATCCTCTTCCGTACGGACAGTGACCGCGGTACGCTCTAGACCCAACTCATCCAATCGCTGCCCCCAGAGGGTGTAATCCGAATCAAGATTGAAAATGGGTAACTCCACTCCATCGTATCCCATCGCCTTAAGTGATTCTAAAATTGGCAAATGTTCTTCCGTAAGATCTCCAGTCCACAGCAATAAATTCATCCCGTATTTCATCCGCCTTGGCTCCCTGAAATAATTTTTTTTGTTGCTGATTTGGCGTCCTGATCAAGGACCGGTGTTAGTAATTCTTTTTGTCGCCGGCGAACCTCATAGCGAGCAGCGGGAAGCAGGTGCAAAAACTTATCGGGCAACTGTGGCAGCCGAACCCGCCGCATCACCTGATTTAGCCGCCTAAGTAGTTTCTCATCCTCCGGGTAGTCCCACAAGAACCGCTCGCCGATGAATCTTGGCAACAACCATCCAATCCCATCCGCCTGGCGACCCGACATGCGGGTCACTGCAGCGGCGAGTTGCAAGGCATCTACATGCCCCAGGGCATCATAATAAAGCTGCAATGCGTTGGGGTTTTCTTCGATCAACTCCGAATCGAGAAGCAACTCGACCAGGATATGCCCGAGAAAATAACAACGGAGGCCGTCGTCTTGCCCCAAAACATCACGGACGGCTACGGTAAAATTCAGAGAGAGTTCCGTGAATGCTTGTGTCCGATGGAACCACGCATCGTCCTGGTGGTGCTGCATAACACCCGCTGCAATGGTCGCTAAGACCGTATTCTCATCCGCTACAAACAATGCCGCTTGGCGACTGCGTACGCGAATTTTTCGGTCGACAACGTTCAGCCAGTCAGGAACCGCCGTCCCAGCCAAAAAATAGGGGTCCTCTGTGTAGGCCTTGCCATGTGCAAAATAATTCATGACTGGCAATCACACCTTCGACCATTGGCCACTTGCGGCACTTTTGAGCACGGAATCACAAACCCGTTGGGTCTCGAGCGCCTCCCGGAAGGTGGGGCTGGTGGGTCGACCGCTGGAAAGATCTTCGAGAACGTCTGCAACTTGATGAACAAAAGTATGTTCGTATCCTATTTGCAGTCCCGGGACCCACCACTTATCCATATAGGGCATGTCGCCATCGGTGACATGTACGGCGTGCCAGCCACGCACAATCGATTCGTCGCGGTGATCAAAGTACTCGAGTCGATGCAGATCGTGCAAATCCCAGCGAATGGAACCGTGTTCCCCGTTGATCTCAAAGGTGTAAAGCGCCTTGTGACCGCGGGCATAGCGGGTCGACTCGAAAAGCCCTAACGAACCATTATTAAAATGGCAGAGGAAGGCACAGGCATCATCGATGCCAACTTTTTCTACCTTTCCGGTCAGATTGTGCATCCGTTCGGTGACAAAGGTCTCAGTCATTGCGGTCACATCACGAATACTCCCGTTGAGCCAAATCGCCGTATCGATACAGTGAGCCAGCAGATCCCCGGTGACCCCGGAACCGGCCGCATCCACATCGAGTCGCCAGAGGGCAGCCCCTCCCTGAGGTAAATTCGCATCGATCGTCCAGTCCTGTAGAAACTGGGCGCGGTAGTGAAAAATCTTTCCCAGCCGCCCATCATCGATAAGTTGTTTGGCCAGGGTTACGGCCGGGACACGACGATAGTTGTACCAGACCGTATTCGCCACGTTCGCCTGTTCCACGGCCTCGACCATTTGCTCGCCCTCTTGGACATTCATCGACAGCGGCTTCTCACACAGAACCATCTTGCCCGCTTTGGCCGCAGCGATGGCAATCGCGGCATGGGTATTATTCGGAGTACAGATATCAATTGCGTCGATATCCTCGCGGTCAATAAGCCGCTGCCAATCGGTCTCCACCGATTCATACTGCCAGTTATCGGCAAAGGCCTTGGCTTTTTCCTCATCGCGACCACAAACTGACTTCAGCACTGGGCGATACTCAAGATCAAAGAAGTCGTTGACTCGCTTGTAAGCGTTCGAATGAGTGCGGCCCATAAAGCCATAGCCGACCAGGCCGATATTGAGTGGTTTTTTCATAGGATCAACTCACTTGTCCTGAAGTGCCTAAGAAATAATTTTTGCAAAAAATTGTTCGACCGCTCCAGGCTTACCATCCATGGGCATCGCGAACACGGATCATCGCCTCGAGAATTGTATTCCAGGTCTGTGTATCTTCCAGCATGGCGTTGGGAAACATGCAGCCGTCCCAGCAAATATGCTCCATGCCACGCGCTGGGGCATCCTTGAGCCAGTATCCGGCACAACGGGTGATGTCCAACTTACCGTTGGGATCATCTGCCGGGCAATGTTTGCCAGTCTTATCATGGGACCCCGTTCCATGAGATTGACCATCGTTTTGGGCCACATGAAAATCGATCGTCCAGGGTCGATGGTTGTCCGTCTTCTGTTCGTATGCCGAGCAAAATTCATCCTCTTTATACGCCTCCTGTAGCGGGCCATGGTCGGCGTGTTCGGCCAGTAAATACAAGTGCGTGTGTGCCAAATCTGCCTGAAATCCCAAAGATTCAGGCATGTCGACATCCTCGAGTAGGTTGAGCATATCCTTCCAGCTATGCATGCCTGCCCAGCAGATTTCGCCTTCTGCGGCCAGACGCTCACCATGGTCGGCAGCAATCCGGGCGGCCTCCTTGAAAGTCTCGACAATTGTGGCGGTATTGGCTACAGGATCGGCTTTCCATTTTTCGACTCCAAATTCTGCGGAATCAATTCGGATCACCCCGTATTTACGTACCCCATGGTCGTTAAAAACACCGGCGATGCGACAGGCCATTTTAACCGCATCGAGAAACTTGCTGCGTTGTCTCGCATCGCCCATGGCAGAATCACCCACCGTACCCGGCCAAACAGGTGCCACAAGTGAACCGACAACAAAGTCTCTTTCCGCAATCGACTCGGCGATCTTTCTAAGTTCCCCGTCCGTGGCCTCAGGATCCGTATGCGGCAAGAAAAGAAAATAGTCGATACCATCGAATTTCTGTCCATCCACCTCGGCAGCGGCCGTAAGGTCGAGCATCCGCTCCAGGCTAATATCAGGTTCCTCGCCACCCTGACTGGACTTACCCACCAGACCTGGCCACATGGCATTGTGAAGTGCGGGTGATTTATGACTCATAACAAGAATCCTCGACTGATGACGTAGTTTCTCGGACCGTGAATCGTAGCGGTGCTAGCCGGCGCCCACAAACTGGATATTAGCGCCGATGGTCTCCAATGTCGGGTAAACTCTTGAATGTTCCGGGGCCGAAATAACGAAGCCCGACGAGCGGCTCGCTGCCGGTATTTTCAATTTCCACGCCCGCGGCAGCCGCCTGGAAGGTAATAAAAATCTCGTCTTCGGTCTCTGCGCCAAACTGAATCATCGCAGGCGTCTGCAAAGGAAGGTGGCCCATACGGCCACGACCTTGAACCGTAATCCAGCCGCTCGCCCCCGGATCCTGGAGTGTGCATTTCACGCCCGGGCCGATGGTAAGTTCCTTGGCAGAAAAAAGCTGCTGCCCGTCAATCAAGCCATAGGTAATCCAGCGGTCGGTATAACCATCACCACTGCGCGAGGGGTCGATGATCGGTTCCAGATAATTGTTCTGCATGAAATGGGTATCGACGTTCTTTTCCCAGTCCAGCTGTCCTACAATGAAATCCAGATCGTGGTGCTTTTCTTCGGGCATGTCCTTCACAAGCAGCGACCAGGGAACCTCTCGTCCTTCCACAAGGGACTGGAACATCCCGAATACGTCACTCCCCCACTGCGGTTCATAGGTACATAGAGAACCTGGCGCATGAAGCACCCCGGGAGGAATCAACCAGCCGGTACCCCGCTGGAGCCGATAGGCACGGGCAAGGTCCAGAATGCCGTTGTCCCCCCGCTCCCAATTTTCGAGGCAGCGGCGGACCTGCTCCCGACTGGTACCCGGCTCGAGTCCCATAAAGGTGTAAGCAAAATTATTGTCGACGTTGTTGTACTGTGGAGGGAAGTAATAGGCTTCCGGTTTTCCCTCCCGCCCCACCAATGCAGCATCTTCAGAGGATTGATGCATGTGATGGGGGATCGGACCCATGTTATCAAAGAACTTGGAGTAGACTGGCCAGCGTCCGTACTGCTGGTAGATAGCGTGCCCGATGATCGTCTCGCCTTGCTCCGCAATCGCATCTTTGAGCAAAAATCTTTGCCCTTCAAATGTGATGTAACTAAGCCCCTCATCGAGCTCACGGTTGTCGTTGGCCGCCTCCGTGGTGCTACCAAACCATCGTTCATCGATACCCCCTCGATGGGCCCCGAAGGCATACCAATCATCCGGTGCAAGCTTGATTCGTTTTCCCGGATGCAGAAAACTCCGTGGCACCCAGGTGGGTGTGAGTCGCAACAAACCATTGCCTGCCTCCAGCGCAGCGGAGAGCAGCGATGCAACATTATCGACAACCGCGATTTTGCTGGCGTACCTCTCTGCAACCTTACTCATTCCAGTTCCCCAACATGCGGTCTCGCATTCGTGCTGCCTCTAGACCCCATCCGCACCCGCCCCTTCCAATCGCCACCGTAGACAGGCAAATTCAATCACCCGGTTTATGCCTTACCGATCCCATTGACAAGCTGCCGGGCCGTCAAAATCAAGTCTCGATCACAAGGCCTGACTGGAAATTTCGACACCACAATCCTAGATTTATATCGACTGAGCAAATCGATTGGATCGCAGATCTTGGAAGAGGGTAAGCCGATGGCAAGTAAAACCTGGACGCTAATCAATACCGAAAAATCAAGTGTGCTTGATTGTCTTTCCGTCAGGGGTGCGGAAATCAGTGCCGCGGCAGAGGACTGTCGTATCGATTACGAACTGCTCCGTGGCGGGCTTCGCGATGGCCTGCATCTGCTCACCATTGATAACGGACAGATTCGCGTGGCGATCCTCCCAGAACGGGGCCTGGGACTCTGGAAGGCATGGGCAAACGATGTCGAATTGGGATGGCGTTCCCCCATTGCAG
>JAUWIQ010000043.1 GCA_030605285.1 Planctomycetota bacterium | reverse complement strand
GCGGTCGTGCTTCGCAAAAAACCCGCCACCCTTCGCGGTCACGCTGAAGGGCATGGAGGATTGAATGTTCGTAAATTGGTACTCATAAAACTGATGAGGATCGCGCCCCGGGACCGCGCGGTTAAGCCTTGTCATGTTGGGCCTGTTCAAAACTCCTGCATCGGCCTGGTAACAAATCTCCACAGCATCTGGAATAGCCCAATTCATATCCGCCATCGCTCGCACCGCCAGGCTACCACCTCGGGCCACTTTCACCGCACGACGGCCCTGCGGATCGGGCGCAAATCCCTCCACATCGATTTTCGTCGCATGCGGCCACGCCACATTCCCCAGCAACAGGCTCCGCTGGGCCCAAATGCGAGCGACCTCGGGTTGCCCTATTAAAAAACCAGCAACCGTAGCGAGGAGAAAACCCGCAACAAGAAAGTTTCGCAGAAGCGGTTTCAGATTGAAGACAACTCGAATATCTGTTTGCGGCATCATGCGATCGACCTCATCGCGAGTACTTGCCAACATCCGCGGGTCGCAGTCTAGTTCCTGTTTATTCTTACTGGCCAACTCAACAACCGTCACTAAACGATCTCCTAAACCGTGATACTGACGCTCCAGCAGCAAGGCCATGCTGCGATCCGAAAGCGGTACCAGGAGGCGACTGGCGGACACGTGAAATACCACGGCGACCGCCAGAACGCAAAAAATTGCGAGCAGCAGAATACGAGAACTGACCGCAGGCTCCATTGCCCAATCCACAAACAGGCTGATCCAGAAGAGGATCGCCAACAACGCCAGCACGGCAGCGATTCCCTGCAAGAGGATGTAGCCACGCAGAAGCCAACGCAATTTCTGCAGGCGATCAGCCCAAAGGGAAGGTTGAGTTATTCTTTCGGAGACCGTTACCATACACTGAGTTCCAGAGGGCACATCAACGATTTATTTTCAGGCCAATCTAAACAGCCGCCTCAGCAACCATTCGAAACATAAAACACCGCAGAGCAGAAACATCATCCACCGGCTCCAGGCGGCTTCCCAAAGGGGGTCGATATCCCCAGCGACAGGGGTCACACGTGTTTGATCCTTCAAAACACTGACCAGAGGCGGATCGCCAGATTGCCCAAGGGCATCTTCGATCGATGCCAAGTAACGCCCGCCCGTACTGTCTGCCAGTTGTTTTAAGATTTTTTCATCCTGTTGGGGATGTCTCTTTTCCCGATCGGAGGTCGTCACCTTCACCACTTTGGAGAGCACCTCGTCGTCACTTTCCGGCGGTTGCAGCTCCAGGCGATAGTCCTGTGGCTGCTGGGCGCGAAAATCGCCGCGGAAGGTTCCCTTCCTGACCGGGTCTGCCTTCAACTCCAGGGGCAACGCTCGGCCATCGGAGCCGAACACATACATGATAACCTTTGCGGCCTCGTAGGGGTTTCGCTGGGCATCCTTCAATTGGGCCACGACCGGAATGGTATCGCCAACGTGATACGTCTCTTTTTCGAGCAAAAGCACATCGCCACGAGGCGATCCGCGATGCAGTCGGCCGGTCGAAACATGCCGAATCAACCGCGTATACAACTGCTCAAAATACGCTTCATCTAATCGCCGAATCCGCCACATTTCACCACTACCCTGATAGAAAACACGACCCTTCCCGTAAAACTGTCCGGCAAAGAAAATGGGGACCTGACCCAGCGATTCTGCAAGGTCATCCTGATAGTGGGCATAGATGGTTGCGCCCAACTTCTTACTCTCGACCGACTGTCCGCCGTACACGCCTTCAAACGCTGTCCAAATTTGCTGACTAGCAAGGGGGTTGTCATCCAACTGGAGAAAAGGCGCTTCGGTCCCGTCCCGGGTGAACGCCAGGGCATGCGCCTGGGAAGCCTGCGGCCCCCACGTTTCTGAGAGTTCAAAGTTATCACGAAAATTCACAGGATAGAGGTCTCGCAAACGCTGATAATCGGGATCATGGATCCAGCTTGTCACAACGCTTCCCGCATGGACTGCCCCAGGGATGAGAATCAGTCCTCCCGCCTCATCACCCACCCATGCCTCAATCATTGCGACTCGCGCCGCGCCTAACTGACTCCAATCCGGATCGATCGCAATCAGAACATCGTATTCGTGCATTTAGTCAGCAGTAGGAAAGGTATCCAGATAGGATGAGTCGTTGTTGCTCGTCTGTTTCCTGGTCTGCAACAGCACATCCAACGCAATCTGCTTATTGTCTCGCTGCAGGAGGTTGCGCAAGAACTGAAATTCTCGAGAGGGCCCGCCCGCGAGCAACAACACCCGCGTACGCCTGGCCACCACGTCGATGTAAAATCGACGCTCCGTTTCGTCCCCGCTGTCCGGAGTGCCTTTGACTGCTACATGTAATTCGAAAGCATAGCGACCGGCCTGATCAAGGCCTTCAACTTCAAAGGTTACAGGCACGATATCGTCACTGTCCGCGCCGAGCAGCACATCCATCGCTTGGGCCATGACCGCTGCTCCACCCTCGGCCTGCGTTGGCTCAGTGCTGGGAAGCTGACGGAGCGTGACGGTTGCCGTGCGGCCCGCATATCCCTGCGCTTGCAAATAGGCCGTTACGACAAAGGGATCAGCCTGATAGGCACGGGCTGGCGCAGCGTAATCCGCCAAACGAACGTATTCCGGTGCCTTGACCTTTCCAAGTCCGAGCGTAAAAACAGGAACCTCCGCCTCCTGAGCTTCTTGCGTCGCCTCGCGGACTCCAAGTCCTGCAGTCTGCTGACCGTCCGTCAACAGGAGGATACCGGCAATCGCTGCGGCGCGGTGTTTGGCGAGTGCCGCATGGAGTGTCTGTCCTAGCTTGGTGTCGTCTCCCTGGGCGGTCAACACAGCGTCCCAGTCCACAACGTCCGTGGACGCCTGCGTTTGCTCCGGGTTCGATTGTTCCCGCTCTGCAGTTGCCGGTTCATCGAGCGCCAACAGCGTCCGCACACCAATTTGCGGACCGAAGGCAAGGGTGACACCCACCAGGATTACAGCGACGATCGCAAGAAACCCCGCTGTGCCTAACAGACCTCGGGAAAAAAAGTCCCCTCGGGTGGGCCTGATGAGAAACCATCCCGCCAAGATGAGGGCCAGAAACAGGATGCCTCCGGCAATCCCCAAACGCCAACGCACGCCCCGCAGCATGGTCGCCGCGGCCACAGTCTCTGTAGAGGAATCTTTTGCAGCCACCTCCCATTTAGGCAGGGAAGCGATCGCCGTGGGCGCATCGTCCTCATCGAACCGATAAACGACGACATCGTGCACCTTGCGCAAATCGGAAAGCAATCTCCCCTCAATAAATTCGCGAATAACTCGCTCTAACCGCCCCTCCGGGTCCGTCCCGTCAGGCAGATCCACATCTCGTCGCCCCATACTCTGACTGGTATCGACAAGCACTACCATGCGGGAATTGTCGACCACATCCCGTGTGGAGCGCCACTGCGGCTGGAGATAAACGGCAAGCAAACCCACAACCGCCAGCATCCGCAGCGCAATCAGCACCACAGCGCGGCGGCCACCCAATTCAATGCAATCGAGCAGATACATACCGATCACAAACCAGGCAAGCAGAAAAAGAACCGCCCCAGGCAAAATCCAATCCCAGGGGGACGAGAGATCACGACCGAATTCAAAATTCGTTCGTAGCGATGTCGTAGCCAGAACAGAAACGCGTTCGATCATCGACGGCCATCCCTCTTCTTGTGGGTCGGGTGGTAGCTGGCGGAATAAGCCAACAACTGTTCGACGATCAACACACAAACAAGAAGTAAAAAGAACCACCACTGCTCGGCCAGTGGGAATCCCGCCTGCCGCGTTGACGGGGTAAGAAAATCCTCAGCACGGTGATATTCAAAGGGAACGTCCTGCAGAATCCGCCGCAGCTGCCCCTGAGAGAGAATACTCAAATCACTCTCTGAGACCGCAGCGTTGTAAGCAAATCGCTCGATTTCCGGGTGGCCATCGATTCGACTCAGCCGGGCCTCGTAGAGGCCGGGCTGTAAAACCGTACCGTAACTGGCAATTTGCCGGGATCCATCGACTGCGCTCTCTTTTGCCGGAACCTGCGTCACGTCTCTCCCTTCTCCTGGTTGGGAAGTGTCCGCAGACGGCGTCTGAAAACCAACCACGGGGTGATAATCTGCAATCGGCCTCTCGACGCTTAATTGCTCACCCACCTGCCCCGGCCGCCGGGCTACCTTCGCGGCACCCAGGTAGACTTGAGTATCGAGTGCCCAAAGCACGAAACTAGGATCGTTGCGCCCCCAGTTGTGCCAGAGGGGCGCGGCCGTCGAGAGGACAGCCAGAATACGACCCGCACCCAAAGTTTTCTCGACCATCCAGGGTGCGCCGTTTCGGAGCTTGGCAATGACCGACACCGACCCATCGGCAGCAGGATCCCAATATTTTGCTGGCGCGTAGTAGCGCTGGATCACAATCGACTGCAGCCACGTATTGAAAGAGCCTCCGAAGCTACGCGAAAAAATAGGATGGTCATCCTGCAATTGAATATCGGGCGCCTTGTCAAGTCGATCGACCAGCAACGTCGCAGGAGAGGAGAGGGGAAGCGGAAACAATCCCTGACCATCGCGATAGAGCGAATTGTTGACAAACTCCCGCCCCAATTCCTTGCCAGCAAAGAACACGACACCGCCACCACCGCGGACATACTCTTCCAAATTTTTTATTTCCTCTTGATCCAACTCGCTAATATTCAACAGATAGATGGCATGGTAACGATCCAGTGGTCCGTCACGCAAATATGTCGATCGCTCAATCCGAGGCCGGACTCCTGTTCTGACGCGTACCGAGGGAGCAAGCGCCAGTCGCAGAAAAGTTGCTTGATCCTCCCCACCATCGTCAATAATCAGGACCGGAACATTCTCAGCGACACCCACAACACAATGCCGTCGATTGTCCAGTTCGATGGCGTCGGAAGGGAGCGATGCCACGAGAACGTGCTCACCCGGAGTACTGAAAGTCACATCAAACGAACGCGTTACGGACTGGCCTGGCTCAATGCGGTCAATGTTCAGCGCGCCGAGTGCACCCATTTCAGTTAATTCCGCATGCGGATCTGCCGAGAGCGACTGCTGGAGCTGGAGAGGGACGTTCGTGGCGGACGTATCGCCAAAATTAGTGACCTCCACGGCCATCCGCAACGAGACCCCCGTCGCCTGCTGGCCGGGCAAAGGCACAAAATCCGTTACCGCCAAATTATCCCGTGCCGAATCGACGCAGTGGACTAGTTGGATTTCGACCCCCTTGCCGTAAAGCCGTTCGAGTCTCTGCGCGATGGCTGCGGATTGCTCCCATTGCAAGGCTCGTAAATCGGAAACAAGGTAGAGTACGGTCTTCTCATCGGCCTCCGGCTGGACCGTCTTTTCTATTGACTCGAGTGCCGCGAAGGGGCCCGCCCCCAGAGATGTCACTTGGAGGCGCTCCGACAACGGAGCCAGATCGTTCACCCCGGTGTCCGCGGACGACTGCCGAAGTTTCTCAACTGGCTTCCCCAGGGCGGCATCCGAAAATCGCAGCAAGGTGACCTGCTGACGCGGCGACTCGCGACCGGCACGGCCGATAATATTTTCGACCACACCCTTTGCTCGAGAAAAAGCACTTGTCGCAGCCCATTGATCCGCCATCGAACCACTGTCGTCGAGCAAGATGACATGATGCACCTTGGAACCACCAAACAACCGACTCCAATGGTCTCGCAAAATCGGCCCGGCCAGCATGAACACAATCGCGGCAATCGCAAGCATTCGCAACAACAAGAGTAACAGTTGCTTGATGCGTATCGATTTTTGATTTTTTTTCTTGCTCTCCAGCAGAAACTCC
Source organism: Planctomycetota bacterium (assembly GCA_030605285.1). The sequence goes on along the minus strand of JAUWIQ010000043.1, from coordinate 3,828 downwards.
ATCGCAGCCCAAGAGACTCGCCGGTGCTGTAAGAGATTGATCAAGTGGATCAGCACCGGGATCAGAACCAGTGGGAGCAACCATAAATAGAACAGGGATGGAAAAGTAAACGTCATCAGTCTTTTTCCAAGCGGAGGTCTACAGCATGCCAATACCAAAAATCTTCAACTGCAGTCCACTAATTCCTATGATGCATCCCCTGACGGTTGCTCAAGTAGGCGGCGAGTACGGCACTGAGTGGCTGGCTCGTTCGAATTAAATCGTAATCGCATATATTATTACTACATCCACGGCGAATCTCGGCCAGAAACTCTTGGAGTGCGCTCAGATAACCATCACGCAGTGAGCGCGGATTGCAGCGGATCGTCTCGGAACCCTCTAGCCCTTCAAAACGCGTGGAACCCTTGAAGGGAAAATCAAGTTCGTCGTCATCCATCACGTGAAAGACCATCACATCATGTCCGCGCTTGCGGAGCAGTTTCAATCCGCGAACTAACTCCTGCCGATCTGAAAGCAGATCGGAAATGAGAATCATCATGCCTCGTCTCGGATACTCCTCGGCAACTTGCCTAAAGATCTTAACCAGATCGGTCTTGTCACCCGGGACCTCAACCATCAATGCCTTCACAATCGCATCGAGGTGGTTTCGCTTACTCCGAGTCGGGATTGTGCTCCGTACACGCTCGTCGAACGATACGCACCCGACCGCATCCTGCTGCCGCAATAGCATGTAAGCTAGGCTGGCAGCAACCGTACATCCGTATTCGTATTTCGTCAGCGGGCCCGAACCGTACTGCATGCTGCCGGAGACATCGACCAACAGCGTTGTCCGCAAGTTGGTATCTTCCTCAAATTGCTTGACATACAATCGATCCTGTTTCGCCCAAACCTTCCAGTCGACGTGACGCAAGTCATCCCCTGGAACGTACTCCCGATGCTGGAGGAATTCGACCGATTGCCCAAAATGTGGGCTGCGATGGATGCCCGACAGGAAGCCTTCCACAATGTGACGTGCACGCAGTTCCAAGCGGGCGATCCGCGCGACCACCTCAGGATGCAAAAATTTCTTGGAATCGGGCATGGCTCGTCAACTCGTCTTCCTTTGTCGGTGTTTCCTCTACGAGGCGATCAATGATGTCATCTGGCAAAACGCCTTCGCTCTGCGCTGTAAAATTCACCACCAGACGATGGCGCAGAACCGGCTTGGCCAGGGCCTGGATATCCTATGTCGATACATGCGTACGACCGTGCATCAGAGCACGGGCCTTACCGCCGAGAATCAAGTACTGAGCTGCCCGGGGGCCTGCTCCCTAGCTGACCTGATCCCCGACAAAATCTGGGACCCCCACTTCACCGACTCGTGTCTGTCTCACGAGGGAGAGGACGTAACGGACCACATGATCCGAAACGGGCACTTGGCGCACAAGTTTCTGCAACTCCAAGATTTCTTCTGCCGAAAGTGTCGCCACAGTCTTGTCCTCCATGACCGTTGTCGTCCGGCGCGCAATTTCGAACTCTTCATCAAAATTCGGGTATTGTACAAATACCTTAAACATGAACCGATCTTGTTGCGCCTCGGGGAGCGGATAGGTCCCTTCCTGCTCGATCGGATTTTGCGTTGCCAACACAAAAAATGGGCTGGCAAGCTGATGTTGCACCCGCCCCATCGACACCTGGCGCTCCTGCATCGCCTCCAGGAGCGCGGCCTGGGTTTTGGGCGGGGTGCGGTTGATCTCGTCAGCCAGGACCACATGGCTAAAGAGCGGCCCCTCCATAAAGCGAACTTCTCGCGCCCCGGTGCTTTTGTTCTCTTCGATAATTTCAGTGCCCGTGATATCTGCGGGCATCAGGTCCGGCGTAAACTGGATGCGATTGAAGCTCAAGTCCAGTGTCCGCGCGAGCGTACGAATCATGAGCGTCTTTGCCAGACCAGGGACGCCCTCAAGAAGACAGTGGCCGCAGCTGAATAATGAAATAAGTAGTTCTTCAACCACCGCTTCCTGGCCCACAATCGTCTGCGACAACTGCTGTTGAATCTTATCTCTCGCTTCACCCAGATGCCGGATTGCCGAATCGGTTTCTCTGTTCATCACGAAAGATTCCTCATCATGGACGACTAAATAATTGATGAACCCCGACGCTGCAGTTGGTGGAACCGATCGGGGGCCGACTACCGCTGGTAGATAGGAAGGTAGCCGTTTTCGAGTTGAAGCATGGTTAAATTGATCGCCGTGGTATAGATCGGCCCGATGAACCCCTGGCCCCAAAAAACAGCACCGCCATCTGCGGGCTGCATTTCCTTGAGAATTTTGCTAAAAATCTGCTCGCGGTAGGTTTCCCATTGCTTGCCACCCTCACGATACATCACCTGCGCGTAGTAGTAATGCGCGTAATGCCAATGTCCAAAACTCTTGTTCGAGATATTTCCCAGGTTGCGATTGCAATACTCTAGCAGCCTGGGCACATAATCGCCATCGTACTCACCGGCATTGAACAGACAGGCCACGGCCGCCGCGGTAATCGCAGGACGCCCTCCGCCTCCCTTGCTACTGTATTGCACGCCTCCGTCACCGGTCGTGCATTTGTGGATGTACTTGATCGCCTTATCGATAATTGCCTTGGGCACGTCGATGCCCACATTGCGACAGCCACGCAGGCCCTGAACCTGAGTTACGGTGGTCGAGCCTTCGTCAAAACCATGTCCATCCTTGGCACTCACATAGCCCCAACCCCCAGCCTGCGTCTGCGCACGGCCTGTAAAAACAACGGCCCGCGTTAACACATCTATCAACTGCTCGCGCCGCGCTGCATCCTCCTCTTCTCCGAGCAACTGGGAGAGAAATAACATGGCAAATCCATGACCGTAGGTGTAACGGTCATCCCGTCGTGGATCTCCAATCAGTCCGTTTGGATTACTCCGGCTGGTGAGATAATCGACAGCCATCCGGATTTGTTTGGCATAGCGTCCCTGGGTGGTGGTCGAGCCCTCACTCAAAAGTGCCAGACCCGCCAACGCCGTCATCGCGGTTGGGTAACGACCCTCATTGGCCTCCCAGTGCCCCACACGCGATTGCCGCGAGGCAAGCCACTGCAATCCCCCATGCACCGCCGTATTCAGCTCATCCTGATTGATTGCCTCGGCACGTACCCCCTCAAACACTGGCAGCAGCAAGGCAACCAGGAGGACCCCAATCCGGATACCCCACATTGCAGCGGACATGGATGGTGGCATCGCTTCTCTCATATTTCAACTTTCTCGGACTCCTCGCTTTTCTTCCCCGCTGCACCACCCGCCAGCAGAATCCCGCTGGTTGCTGGAAAAGAAAATATTCTTATTTCGGGAGCTTGTCGTTTTCGATGACTTCGGCATCGCCCTCAAATAGATCCTCTGCGCCAGGAATGGCCGGGGGCTTGCCAATCGCTTTCAAAACGGCCCCGATCACCGAAGTAATGCCCCCTTTTTCCACTAATGCCTCCGCCGGCAATTGAACCGGGCCGGCGGGCGGTACCGGGGTATCCGTGAACTGCAGAGAGAGTGTCGAATTTTTGAACAGAACCGAAACAATATTCTTTTCGGCATCTCCCTCGATCTCGAAATTGTATTCCCGATTGGACCGTTTCCCCGGCGGAACGACAAGTCGCCCAGTTCGTTTGTCCATAAAGAGGAAGCTCATATGGTAACGATTTTTGCTGCGATCTGTGACCCGACGGGAAAAGACCAGCACGGGCAGATCGACCGGGTGCTGCCGGGGCAGGCCCCATTGCTGGACTTTCGCAGGAAGATCCCAGAGGGGTTTGCCCGTCAGGCGATCAAAGGCATAAATACTG
>JAUWIQ010000091.1 GCA_030605285.1 Planctomycetota bacterium | reverse complement strand
TTTTTTTTTAATTGCAAAAAAAAACAAAAATGGCGGGGGGGCCACCCGGGGCGCCGCACAGCCAGTGATCCTTTGCGTCTGCAGGTGATCCTATTTGGCGGGCGCAGGTCCAAACTTTTTGCCGGCACCCTTCATGGCCGCTTCAAAATTTGTCCGGGCCCGCTTCCAGGCTCCGTCGCTCAGCGGTACGCCGCATTCGCCCTTCCCTTTGCAGGCATTCGCGCCGGGATTTTTCCCACAACCGCCTTGGCCTTTGCAGTCATTTGCCCCATGGCAGGTATGTTTGTTGGCGGTGTGGCAGGAACCCTGCCCGGCACACTTATTATCGCCGCCTTTGTGTCCGCCACATGCGGGGTTCAGCCCGCGGCAGACATTCTTACCCTCCGTTAACGGACTGAGGGTTTCACCTTCGGTAGCGGCGCTAATGCGGACGGTGGCCGCGCCGGCTACCACTCCGCCCAGTGCAGCGGCGGTCAACTTGGCAAATTCACGACGACTCAGATCATTCGATTTCACGGTTTTCTCTCCTTCTACACAAACAATATTAAGAAACCACCGACGTAGATGGGGCCACGGCGGCACGATAAATGGTGCAACACAATCTGCTTTACCAGTTGCCTTAACCCTACAGGTGCCCAGGATATCGCAAATTGCAACACGTTTCAAACAGGGTGGGAGGGAGAAACTAGGGATTCCGGCGGGAACCAGTGTCCCAGGGACTATTTGTACCATCTTGGAAAGCCCACATCCTCTGAAAACCCGTCTTCGGGACTCGCGGCCCAGTCTGTGATAGCTCCCAAGCACCCAATTTACAAAGCTCTTGGAATGGATCCTTGTCCTGGGAAAATGTCTTCGGGTTTCTCAAGGTCTGTCTAAACGGCGTTCGTCGGAGACCAACATACTCGGTGTGTCCATCGTGATAGCAAATCAAAAACTCTCAACTCGGTGCGTACTCTGCCTGTTCCTTTGCGTGTCCACTCAAGTTGCGATCTCTTGCATTCGTTCAAATCGTTCTGGGATCACCGAGTTTCTATGCGATAATTACGCACAGGGACAATTTTCCTGCGCATCCCAGTGTCAATTGGTTGCTGTCGCATGGGATAAAATTTTTTATTATCGATAGAAGTACCATTTTTCTTGCCCAGAAAACGTACTTATGTTATCAAGAAAACGAGTCGCATCTTTTACGGTGCCAAACCGTTGAAGGTGAAAGTTACTTGTTTTGTCATCACTGGGGCCTTTCTAAGAAGGGCTGATGACTGTGGGCCGGGTTGGTTAATTTTCCTTCCTCAAAATTCGGAATCACGACTAATGCAGTGACTATTTTCCGAACGCTACCACTCTAATCCCCAGTGGGCCCATTCGCTTCGGCGTTTTGGTTGCCTCGCACGCACATTTTGTCTTGCCTGCTAAACGCGCGTTTATCGCGTTTCAAGAGGTCGCGCAATTTCGTGGAACGCGAACCCCTGCGGATCACCTCAAAGAAAAGATTGGAATAGAAATAAGTGCGAAAAAAAGACTTGCTAAATACAAAAGTCCAAAATTTTTTCTCCCTTCAAAAATACTCGCCAAATCAAAAGAACAAATCATTATGCAATGGGTCATTACGCAATGGGCATCTCCAACTCGAACAGCTAGAGCAGAGGCAGCTTCTTAATGGAGAGATGGGGAGCGCCCTGACTGCCATTACAAGTGCCGACGCCAATCCGCCTGCCATCCTTGGCGAACTTGGTGGGTCGGATTCAAGCGCATTCGATTTAGGGACTGCAAAGGCTGTCCAAGGGGTCCCGAATTCGGATTTTGCAGTCAGTTTCAGCGGGGGTCGTCTGGGGAGCGGTGACGGCGAATACCGCAACATGTATGCGTTTGCCGCACTCACCTCCGAGGGTGAGATCGCATCCTGGGGCCACTACAGTAACTCCGGGAGCGGGATCCCGGTCGGGGAGGGTTATACGCGGATTTTTTCCAATGAGGGTGCCTTTGCAGCTTTGGATGAAGCGGGTTCGATCGCCAGTTGGGGCATCAGTAGTTATGGAGGCATTGGGGCTCCTGTTGGTACGGGTTATACGTCTATCTTTTCTACGGGTCGCGCGTTTGCGGCTCTCGACGAAGCGGGTTTGATTACCACCTGGGGCGATCTCAATCGCGGTGGCAGTGGGGCCCCGACCGATTTGGGTTACACAAAGATTTTCTCCAATGAGCGAGCCTTTGCGGCACTCTCTGCGGAGGGTTCGATCGCCAGTTGGGGAAGTTCTCTCCATGGGGGCGAGGGCGCCCCGGTCGGTAGCGGATTTACCGATATTGCCTCGACCCAATATGCTTTTGCTGCGATTGGGGCCGGGGGCACGATCAGCACCTGGGGCGATGCCGACTATGGTGGCATCGGCGCCCCAACCGATGCGGGTTATGTGAAGATCTTTGCCAGCCAGTGGGCTTTTTCCGCGCTCAAATCGGATGGTTCCATTACCAGCTGGGGAAGCAACTACGGTGGCGGCAATACTCCCGCAGAGGATGGCTATGTCGATATTGTGTCCAATCGATATGCGTTTACAGCAATCGACGCGGCTGGCTCGCTTCGTAGTTGGGGCAACCAATACAAAGGTGGCAGCGGCGAGCCCGAGGGGGCTGGCTTTGTCCAGGTTGTTCCCAGTCAGCTTGCCTTTGCAGCCCTGTATGCCGATGGCTCGATTGCCACGTGGGGAAAGGACGATTACGGTGGCGCAGGAGGCCCCATTGATTCTGGATATACCCAGCTGGTTGCCAGTCAGCGGGCCTTTGCGGCCCTCTCTGCGGAGGGTTCCATCGTTGTTTGGGGTCACTCTGGCTACGGTGGCAGCGGCGCACCTGAGGGGAGCGGTTACACCCAGATCTTCACCAACGGTCGGGCCTTTGCCGCGCTGCGGGAGGATGGCAGCATTGTGGCCTGGGGCGATGCCGAGAACGGGGGTAGCGACACACCGGAGGGGGACGGGTTTGTCACATTGGCCGGACCGTTGCAAGAAGAGAGTGCCACGGAGATACCCCCAGAGAATCTTGCACCCAGCATTGCCGATCAGTACTTCAACATTGAGGAGAAGAGTGCCGCAGGGACCATCGTCGGGACTTTGAGCGCCAGTGATCCGGAGGGTGACAGCCTTTCCTATAGTATTCTCAAGAATATCGATTTCGACGACGATGGCATCGCGGCGTTCTCTTTGGAAGGCGATCAGCTCCTAGTGAACGATCCAGATGATCTGGATGTCGATACCACATCACCCCTGGGAATCATCGTGGAGGCTAGCGATGGATCGCTCAGTGATTCGGCGTCGGTTATTGTTACTTTAAACCGAATGGACAGTGTTATCTTTCGTATCGCGGCGGGCGATTCGCTTGCTTTTAAAGAAGCGCTGATAAACGCCCAGAGCGGAGATATTATTGAGCTCGAAGCGGGCGCCACCTATCTGGGAAACTTTGAGCTTCCCAAAAAGCAAGGCGATGCGGTGATCGTGATTCGCACGAGTGCTTTCGCATTACTGCCCCAAGGAAGGGTTTCTCCATCCGATGCACCATGGATGGCAAAAATTTCTGATCAGGATGGCAGAACTGTAACGATCTCTGCTGAATTTGGCGCTAGCAATTATCGTCTGGAGGGACTCGAAATTATTTCCACGGCTCCTGCGATCACAAGCCTGGTACGCTTCGGTTACAGCGAGGGGCGATACGCCAATGTGCTCGAGGAATTTTCAGATAACATAACAATCGACCGCTGCTATCTGCACGGAAGTACATCGCAGTCGATTCAGAGAGGTGTTAATGCCAACGGTTCCAATATTACTTTGTCGAATTCCTATGTGGCGGGTATCCACATGGTGGGTATCGACACGCAGGCCTTCCTGGCAGTCTTAGGGACAGGGCCCTACACCATCGAAAACAATTTTCTGGAGGCTGCCGGAGAAAATGTTCTGTTCGGCGGTGCGGGCTGGGGTAACCGCTATCCCGAATTCAATCCTCAGAACATTACGATCAGAAACAATCTGATTAGCAAGCCGAATCGCTGGAACGCAGGTCAACCTGAGTGCGACATTCCGCCGCATCCAGAATACGATGGATCCAACTGGCAAATCAAGAATCTCGTCGAATTCAAGATTGGCGGCAATATTCTAGTCGAGGGTAACATCATTGAAAATGCATGGTGTGCTGCCCAGGATGGTCCGGCAGTACTCATTACTCCTCGTGAAGCATCGATTGATAACGTTGTTTTCCGTAACAATGTGATTCGCAATGCGCGCTATGCGTTTCAAGTGAATCCTGCAGACCAGGAGTTGTCGAACGTTGTGATCGAAAACAACCTGATTTACAACATGGAGTGGCGAATTTTTGAGGTGACGGCGCCCAGCGGCAAACAGACTGAAAATCTCATAATCCGTAACAATACGTGCCTCTTCGCAGCAGAAAACACGACGAACAATGGTTACGGCAGCACCCAGCTCGTCGTGGGAGATTTGGATGTTGCCGTGACGAATTTGATCTATCAGGACAACCTCATTAGTGGGGGCTTCTATGCAATTCATGGTGCTGGTCAAAGTCCGGGACTCATGTCCATAGAGGTCTTTTGCGATGGCTTCGATGTTCGTGGCAATGCGATTGTGAACCCTAACATGAACTACGAGACCGATTCGATCTATCGGATTGGCGACAACTACGATCAAGCGGGCGACTTCTATGGGGATTTCTCTTTGCAGGGCACTGTGGACCAAGTTGGGTTTGCCGATATCTTGTTTGATGACATTGAGGATTTTCGCATCACGGATAATGTGGCCCTGCAGGCTGCAGGTACGGGTGTCCAGCTTGATGCTTTGCTCTCGGCACTCGGATCCTAGTCCAGGCGGACACTTAGGGATTAAGCATACAAGTACGGATGCTTTTAAGGGTTTTATGTCACCCAGGAGAATGGAGTCCGCACGGTCAGCTAGCTCGAAAATCGGCCCGATTTCAATGCCCTGCTGCTGATTTTGCGATTTTATCAGCTCGAAGGACTTAGTAGGATAGGGAGATGCCTATTTTGTCTAAAGAGCCAGATATTTTCCCCCCCGACTTGTTTTCCTCGCCCGCAACGAATTGCAGTCGCGCGTGGTGGGTTCTGTATACCAAGTCACGTCGCGAAAAAGACCTCAGTAGGCGACTTCGAAAATTGCAAATTCCGCACTACGCCCCCGTAGTGAAACGCCGTACACGATCGGCTGCAGGGAGAGTACGCGAGTCTTTTATACCTCTTTTCCCAGGTTATGTGTTTGTTGCCGCTGATGAGGAACAGCGTTATCAGGCGGTCACTACAAACTGTGTAAGTCGCTGCCTGCCAGTTTCAGATACTGCACAACTGGTCCACGATCTTCGTCAAATCCAGCAACTGGTTCAATCCGATGCACCCCTTACGCCAGAGGAGCGTATCGTACCCGGGACACGTGTTCGGGTCTGTTCAGGACCTCTTTTGGGGTTAGAAGGTTTTGTGCAGCAACGACGTGGACAGCGGCGGTTGGTTGTGGCGATTGAATTTTTGCAGCAGGGTGCATCCGTCCTCATTGAAGACTGGCAGCTGGAAAACATCGATCCTTAGCTGAAAAGGTGGGGTCGCTGAGCAGTGCAATTAGGGGGCCTATAACAATAGCAGGGGAAATGAGGGGAAGAAGTTGGCCCCACTAGCAGTTTGGCGACGCTCCAAATTCGGATTGCCCAGATGTTCCAAATTGGCTCGTTTTTGGCTACTTTCTTGAGTAAACCGCGCACAAAAGTGGCCGCTGGTTGGGGTTCCCTAGAGGGGGTTGTTGTGCGGTTTTCGCTGTCATTTGGAAAGGTTGCTACAAATTATTTGAACTCTGTAGCCAGTACGGTTATCCTGTGGATAGTCACTGTTTTCGACGCTCATCTTTGCCCTGTCCGGCAATATTTTTTCTATTCTACAAAGTCATGAGAACGCCACCCGTGCGGGAAGAATCTCAGGAATTGCCAGAGGACCCGAGCCAGTGGGTCGGTTTGGGTCGCAGTGTGCCTGTGCCGGCCCCTTATTTCAGCAGATTCAGTTGGCTCGGCCCGCTGGCGAGCTTTTTCCTGATGATGTTGGCATTGCCTTTCATGGTCGGGTTAGTCATTTTGACCAAGTTGACATCGCGTGGCCCGGGGATTTATCGGCAGACTCGTGTCGGGTTTGGGGGAGATGTATTTACTGTTTACAAAATCAGGACGATGTCCAACGATGCGGAAGCAAGCAGCGGTCCTGTTTGGACTTCGGGTATTTCGGATCCTCGCGTTACAGCTTTGGGTAAATTCATGCGGGCCTCTCATCTGGATGAGCTTCCACAACTGTTCAATGTATTGACAGGCGAAATGTCTTTGATTGGACCCCGTCCGGAAAGACCCGAGTTCACCCAGTTTCTTGCAAGAGAGATACCCGGCTATGTTGGGCGGTTGAGTGTGAAGCCTGGGATTACAGGGTTAGCACAAATCATTCTGCCCCCGGACAGCGATTTGGAAAGCGTGCGTAAAAAGCTGGAACTCGATTTAAAATATGTTGATCTCAGTGGTTTCCTGCTAGATCTGAAAATTACTATTTGTACGGCGATGAAGATGCTTGGCTTTCGTTCTGCGGATGTCGCAAATTGGGTGGGGCTAAGCTCCTGTCTCGAGGAATCATCTAGTGGTGCCCAGAGGCGCAAGCGAGCCGGCGGATTATTTTTTGGTGGCAGGCAAAAGGGGGCGGAAAATAGCGAGGTTGAGCAAACCCGTAGTGGTCAAAGTGTCTCGCTCGATGAGTTGGTCGAAAAATCCGCGGCCACGACGAAAGGTGCTAAACTAGAAGTTTCTGAACGTTGTAGCCAAGCCTCAGGTGTTGAAACCTTGGTGGCTGAGGATGCTGCCGATCGGGATACCCGTGTTTCCGGAGCCAATGATCCAGATTCCGGATCAGTGGACCGGTTGCCGACGACCTAGAAATGCCTGCCCCGATGGATTCCCGCGCTGAGAATCTTCGCAATGCGTTTACGGTAGACGTAGAAGACTATTTTCAGGTTTCTGCGTTCGAGCAGGATGTGGCTCGCAAACGATGGCCAGATTTTGAAAGCCGCGTCGAAGCGAATACACTTTGCATTGCCGACATGCTAGACGTTGCAGGCGTACGAGCTACTTTTTTTGTCTTGGGGTGGGTCGGAGATCGATATCCCAAGCTGATACGGGAACTTCACCGGCGAGGCCATGAAATTGGTTCACATAGTTACTGGCATCGCTTAACCTATTCACAGAAACCCGCAGAGTTTCGCGAGGACTTGAAGCGATCACGGGATGTCCTCCAAGACAATATCGGTGTTGCCGTGACTTCCTATCGGGCACCCAGTTT
>JAUWIQ010000025.1 GCA_030605285.1 Planctomycetota bacterium | reverse complement strand
GCGTAGCAGCCAATGTACAAATGGCCGATTTGCCAACGAAGTTTCCATTTATAACAATCAGATCTGGCTGCTGGCGAGGCATTGCCGGCTGGCCCCAGCAGATATCAGAGTGCCTCCCCTGCCTTGACCGGCCCTCACGAGCGGCTTACGATTGCGGTTTCGCTCCTAAAATGTTTTCCGAGCAATGTTTACAGGCAACGATGAGGTCTTTCTAGGCAATGACCCGCTCTCGCTGCGAATCTATTTCGCAGAGTGACTTCGGATGGGCGATGTCGATGGACGATGTCAGTGCCACGGATGGTCAGCGCAACGAACGGCAGCAGATAAGGGGCGACCGTGAAGCGAGCGATTATTAGTGATATCCACAGCAATCTTGAGGGCCTACAGGCGGTATTGGCAGACATCGAGACTCAGAAGATTACGGAGATCTACTGCCTGGGGGACATTATTGGCTACGGCCCGAATCCCCGTGAGTGCATCGATCTTATTATCGACTGCGACGCCTGCCTCTTAGGCAACCATGACCAGGGCGCACTGTTTGATCCAGAGGGATTTAACTCCGGTGCAGAACGTGCAATTTTCTGGACGCGGGAGCAACTGGAAGACCCGAAGGTGAATGCCAAAGAAAATGCCCGGCGCTGGGATTTTCTGGGTGAATTACCAAGAAATCGTAAGGAAGACGGCCTGCTTTTTGTACATGGGTCGCCACGCAATCCCTTGAACGAATACGTTTTTCCAGAAGACATCTACAATCAGAGAAAGATGGAGAAATTGTTCAGCCTCTTTGAGAAAACGTGTTTCCAGGGGCATACTCACGTCCCGGGTGTTTTTACCGAAGGGCTGCGATTTCACCCTCCTGACAAAATAGACAATGGGTACAAGCTCGGTGAAGAGAAAATCATGGTGAATGTCGGCTCGGTAGGCCAACCACGAGACGGCGACCCACGATCGTGCTATGCCATCCTTGCAGAAGACACCCTGCAATACCGACGTGTGGAATACGATCGTGATACGACCATTCAAAAAATCTACGACACCCCGGAATTGGATGACTTTCTTGGGGACAGGCTTCTCGCGGGTCGTTAAGCCAGAGCCGGGAAAATGGTTGTAGATATGTCTGAATATTCCACCGGCCGTTTGCCAGTATAACAGTTCTTAAATTTCTGGATTGATTCGAGGCGAACCTGCGGCAACAAGGATCGACTAGCCGAGTGAATCGATAAAAGAGGTGCGAGGCGTGGATAAACGTTTTTTCTTGTTTCTGGCGGTGTCCATGGTGATCCTCATCGGATCCCAGGCCATTCTTAACCGTTTCTTTCCCCCGCCCGAAAAGCCTGCGCAAAAAATAGCGAAAGATTCAGTTGCTGAAAAGCAAGGTAGGGACCCAGGTGCCAGCAATCGAAAAACGGCGGAGTCGGAACCGGTCGGCTCTAAGAAACCGGGTGCAAAGCCCAGCGAGGACCGGCCCGAGGAGGGCATCGAGAAATCAACCGATCGCAGTCCGGAGACAAAAACAGCAGCAAATCAAGTGTCCCCAAAACAGTCGCTCGATGCGGAAGAAAATCCACTCCGTTATCTCTCGCTCGGATCACTCGATCCGCGCAGCGATTCCCGTGCACTGGTAACCGTGACCAGTCGAGGTGCCTCGATTGAGCGGATGGAACTCAACAACCCGCGTTACCGCGACATCGAAGATTTGCGCGGCTACCTGGGGCATCTAGCAGGCAATGAAGTTCCGGAAGGGTATGCGGTGGGCTTTGTAGGCCGCGGAACACCCGCAGATCAAGCGGGTCTGCAAGTGAAAGACATCATTGTTGAGGCGCGGGGTATCAAGATTCATGGCCAGCAGGATCTGGATCGCCTGCTTGACGAGACGAACGCAGGCGAACAACTCAGACTTGGGGTGTTGCGGGACGGCCAACAGACTATCCCGTTGGATGTCACGCTGATTCGCCGCCCTCTGGAGATCATGCGGCCCGAGATGGGCACCCAGCCGCTGGAGTCTTTTCGACCCGATCTTCATGACCAGTTTTCGCTTCTTGTCACCCTGAGTGGCATCGACCAACAGCAGCTTTTGCCCGAAGAGGATGTGATCCAAGGTGCCGAACTCGGGAGTGTGAACTGGAAAATTACTGAGCAGACGCCGTTGGAAGTCCGCTTCGAAAAAGATCTTCCCGCTCACGATCTCACCATCATCAAGCATTTTCAATTGGCCAAAGTGCCCAGTAACGAGATCGATAACCAGGATTACAAGGCCTATCACTTATGGGTGGATCTGAGAATAAAAAATCATCGCAATGAATCCCGTGAAATTGCCTATCGACTAGACGGCCCCACGGGAATGCCGACCGAGGGTTGGTGGTATTCGCGGAAGATTAGTCGCAGTTGGGGCGGTGCCGCGTTGCGTGACGTCGCGGCCCATTCGCTGCGGGATGGCGCTGATCTGATCAGTGCTTCACGAATAGTGAGTGACCCGGAAGAGGGCAAAGATACGACGGTGAATCTGCAAATGGCTTCGGGCGAGCTCAATCCACTAGCCTACCTGGGAGTGGAAACCCAATATTTTGCGGCGATTCTTCTGCCCAACGGGCAGGCGGATACGTCGCAGCATTACAAAAGCTACAAAGGCATTGTGGTGGGAGACAAACCTCCTGAAAAGTCAGAAATTTATTTGACCAATGTCACATCCCAATTGGCGAGTGTTACGAAGACGATAGAACCCCAGGGAGAATTGCATGATCGGTTCCAGTTTTTTACTGGACCGAAGCGACGCAGCTTGCTGAAACAATACGTTGCGCCCGAATTTCCCGAACCGGTCAATCTCTCGGAATTGATTTATTACGGTTGGCCAATCTGGGGTTTCTTTGCGAGGCCGCTTTCAGATGTTTTGCAATTCTTTTACCGAATTATACCCAATTACGGGATCGCTATTATTTTGCTCACGGTGGTTGTCCGACTGTGCATGTTTCCGCTGAGCCGAAAACAGGCTTTCAATGCGCAGAAGATGCAGGAGTTGCAGCCGGAAATGAAAAGAATTACGGAGAAGTACAAGGGCGACATGGAAAAGCGATCGAAAGCGCTGCAAGAACTTTATCGAAAACAAAAATACAATCCCCTTGCCGGCTGCCTGCCTCTCTTTATTCAATTGCCAATTTTTATTGGCCTTTATCGTGCCCTGATGACCGATGTGGCGCTTCGACAGGCACCCTTGATCAGTAGTTCGTTTCCCTGGGCAACCAATCTTGCAGCCCCCGATATGTTGTGGCGCTGGGATCAGGCGATTCCGATACCGTTCCTAACATCCACCTCGGGGTGGTTGGGCCCTTATTTAAATGTCTTGCCGCTGGTGACCGTGGTTTTGTTTGTTGTTCAACAGAAGATGTTCATGCCGCCACCGACTGACGCTCAGTCTGCCATGCAACAAAAGATCATGAAATACATGATGGTCTTTATGGGCTTTCTGTTTTTCAAAGTTCCGAGTGGATTGTGTCTTTATTTTATCGTCTCCAGCCTTTGGGGACTCGGCGAGCGCAAACTGCTTCCCAAGCTAAAGAAAGACACAGATAAATCACCAGCAACTACAGGATTACAATCCGAATCCCGGGTCGTGACAAAAAGTGGGAGCGGTGGTGCCAAGGAATCCAAGTCGCGAAAAAAACAGCGCCGCAAAAAAAAGAAATAGAAACGATGGGTGGTGAAACGGAAGTCAGCGGTCGAAAAAGACAGCCCACGACACGAAATTCTGTGCGCGGATCTCAAAGGTCATGCTAGGCAACGTATCGTATCGGCTTGACGATACCATCGCGGCGATAGCAACCGCATCGGGTGCCTCGGCACGGGCGATTATCCGTATTGCTGGCCCTGGAGTGGCTCATTGCCTTGCTGCAATTTTCGAGGCGGAACTTCCGGAAGACGTAGCCACTACAGAGGAATTGTTGGGCCAGATTCGCACCGCCTGCGTACTCCCGGGCCGCATCCTGCTCGATGCTGCGGGTCGTCGCTTGCCCGCACAGGTCTACTACTGGCCGGATGCAAGGAGTTTTACCAAAAGTCCGCTGGCCGAAATTCAACTGATCGGCTCGCAGCCGTTGGCGGCGTCTGTTCTTGAAACCGTTTGCGGCCAGGGAGTGCGCCCGGCCGTTGGCGGCGAATTTACCCTGCGGGCGTTTGTGGCTGGGAGGATCGATCTCACGCAGGCCGAGGCAGTCCTCGGCTTGGTTGATGCGGGAAGCGAACGGGAGTTTGACGTGGCGCTCCATCAACTGGCGGGCGGCGTGAGTGGGCCACTCACGCAGTTGCGCGATGCGTTACTTGATGCGCTGGCAGACCTAGAAGCGGGACTTGATTTTGTGGAGGAAGATATTGAGTTTATTAGTGGCAGCCAACTTCTAAACCAACTCACTCAGGTCCAAGGAGAGGTCTCCAGTTTGCTGGCGCAAATGAAGAGCCGGGTAGTCGCCACCGATGCCGTGCGTGTGGTCCTCTTGGGATCTCCAAATGTAGGTAAAAGCAGCCTGTTTAATTGTCTGGTGGGTGGGACGGCTCTCGAGTCGGAACAGCCGGGCACGACGCGCGACTATCTCTCGGAAAAACTTGATTTAGACGGAATCGGTTGTCAGTTAATCGACACCGCTGGTGTGATAAGAGAAAATGACAGCGATCCGATTAGAATGGCTGCACAGGCAATGACTGCCCGCCAGGGGGAGGAGGCGCACATTCGGCTGCTGTGTCTCGATGCCAGTCGCCCGCTGCTCGATTGGGAAAAAGAACAACTGGCCTGCCAGCATGAATCGGGTGGACTGGTGGTCCTTACAAAATGCGATGCTGTACCGGGTTTGCCGCACCATGATGCCCACGCGGAACTATCAGCCGCGATCCGCACCAGTAGCCATACAGGCACGGGTCTGGATGCACTCCGTCGTGAAATAAGATGCCACGCATCGGCAGTGCCGACTGAGGTGGGCACCGCGGTTACCAACACCGCGGTGCGCTGTCGAGAAAGTCTGCGACGTGCAGACAAAGCCTTGACTCGCTCAATCGATGGGGCGCGGCACGGATTGGGTCATGAAATCGTAGCTGCCGAGATGAGGATGGCACTCGATGAGCTTGGCCACGTTGTGGGCGCTGTTTATACGGAAGATATGCTGGAGCGGATTTTCAGCCGTTTCTGCATTGGCAAATAGGAGGCTGATTCCGCAAGCGGGCAGGCGATACACGACGGTTCGTCTGGTAAGCAATTTCCCTGCTCAGCATTCAGACGGCAGAGTTGCTCTACTATTGCCGGCGAGCAATGAATTCAGTCTTCAAGTGCCGCTTGGGCGGCGGCCAGACGGGCAACCGGGACACGGAATGGCGAACAACTCACGTAATCCAGTCCCACCTGATTGCAGAAGGTGATACTCGCCGGATCCCCGCCGTGTTCGCCACAAATGCCGCACTTAAGGCCCTTCCGCACGGCACGCCCCCGGGCGACTCCCAATTCGACTAATTGCCCGACACCCGTGGTGTCCAGCGATTGGAAGGGGTCTTTCTCGAGAAGTTCCTGTTTCAAATAGTCTGGCAGGAAGGTGTTCACGTCATCCCGGCTATAGCCGAAGGTCATTTGTGTTAAGTCGTTGGTACCAAAACTAAAGAAGTCCGCATATTCTGCAACAGCGCCCGCGGTCAACGCAGCCCGGGGGATTTCGATCATAGTACCCACGGGGATATCCAGCTTACCCGCATATTTTTTTGCCTTTTTCACGTCGCCGATCGTCTCGAGTGTGAGTCGACGGAGCAGCGCAAGCTCCGCAGCGGTTCCTACCAGTGGAATCATGATCTCGGGTCGGGCATCGACTTTTTTATTTTTGCAGGCAATCATCGCTTCGACGATTGCCGTGACCTGCATCTGGAGAATTTCCGGATAGGTGACTGCCAGTCGGCAACCGCGGTGCCCAAACATAGGGTTCATTTCGTGAAGCTGTTCGACGCGTGATTTTACCTCAGCCGCTTTCACTCCCAGGTGTTTGGCAAGCTCCGCCTGATTTTTGGTATCGTGGGGTAAAAATTCGTGCAGCGGTGGGTCCAACAGGCGGACCGTGACCGGCAAACCCTTCATCGCAGTGAAAATGCCAACAAAATCCCGGCGCTGGAAGGGGAGTAATTTTTTCAGGGCTTTGCGCCGTTCTTTTTCGTCTGTTGCCAGGATCATCTCCCGCATGGCGGTGATCCGCTCGCCCTCAAAAAACATATGTTCGGTGCGGCAGAGCCCGATCCCCTGAGCACCAAATTTGCGTGCGCGTTTAGCATCTCCTGGTGTATCGGCGTTAGTACGGACCCCCAGGTTTCGGTACTTGTCAGCCCATTTCATCAAGGTGGAGAAATCACTACTTAGTGAAGGTTCGCGTGTGGTAACTGAACCGGCCATTACCTGACCGGTCGAACCATCGATGGAAATGGTATCCTTTGCGCCGAACTTACGACTCCCGATAGTGATCATCTGCTTCTTTTCGTCAATCAGGATATCCCCAACACCGCAGACGCACGGTTTTCCCCAACCGCGGGCTACCACCGCCGCGTGGCTCGTCATCCCACCGGTGCTGGTCAGGATTCCCTGCGCCGCATGCATGCCCTCGACATCCTCCGGGCTCGTCTCTTTGCGAACCAACAAGACGGGCTCACCTTCCGCAGTCCGCTTTGCTGCGTCCTCTGCTGTAAACGCGAGCTTTCCCACCGCAGCGCCCGGCGAAGCAGGCAGTCCAGTTTTCAGCACATCACGTTGGGCTTTAGGGTCGAATGAAGGCAGCAGCAGTTGGTTGAGATCGCCCGCAGGAACGCGCAAGAGTGCCGTCTTTTGGCTGATCAACCTCTCCTTCACCATATCACAAGCAATTTTTACTGCGGCGGCACCGGTGCGTTTGCCGTTACGGGTTTGCAGGATATACAACTTGGTCTTTTCAATGGTGAATTCCAAGTCTTGAACGTCTTTGTAATGTTTTTCTAGCTTGGTCTTAATTGCCAGCAACTGTTTGTGGACCTTGGGCATCCATTTCTTCATTTCCGCTACCGGTTGGGGCGTACGAATTCCCGCCCCCACATCTTCCCCCTGGGCATTGACGAGAAACTCACCATAAAATTCGTTTTTCCCGGTAGAAGGATCCCGCGTGAACGCGACCCCGGTCCCGCTGTCGTCGCCCATGTTTCCAAAGACCATGGTCTGGACATTCACCGCGGTACCCTGGAGCCCCGTGATTTCATTGATTTGTCGATAGATGACGGCTCGAGGAGCATTCCAACTATCGAACACTGCGCAAATCGACTTCTCAAGTTGCTTGAACGGGTCCTGTGGAAAGCCCTCTTTCGTATGTTTTTTGTAGACGGCTTTGTAAGCCTGAACGAGTTCGGCTAGGCCCTCGGCATTCAAATCGGTATCTAGCTTTACTCGATACTTTTTCTTGATCCGGTCAAATTCTTTTTCAAAATGATGATGGTCAACACCCATGACCACGTCGCCAAACATATTGATAAGCCGTCGATAGGCATCGAGCGCAAATCGTCGGTTACTCGAGAGTTTTGCCAATCCCTCACAAGCTTTGTCTGTGAGCCCGAGATTGAGTACCGTATCCATCATGCCGGGCATGCTGACTGCGGCACCCGAACGGACGGAAACCAGCAGCGGATTTGTTTCCGACCCAAATCGTTTACCGGTTTCTTTTTCCAGCGTGGCCACGTTCTTTTTGACTTCCTCAAGAGTCCCGCCCGGAAATTTACAGCCAGCATTGTTGTAGTCGGCACAAGTCTGCGTTGTGATCGTAAACCCAGGGGGAACCGGCAGGCCGATACTGGTCATTTCCGCAAGGTTCGCTCCCTTGCCGCCCAGCAACTCCTTCATCTCCTTGGTGCCTTCCGATCGGGTAGCACCAAAGTAATAAATGCGCTTGCAGCGGCTGGTTTTCCCCCCAGATGCTCGTTTGGCCATGAAAACTTTCCTCAGGCTGGTTTTAGGGTGATTTTTGATGAGCCATCATCACGCTGAACGGGCTTCGCGATGCCCAGGACGAATATCTGCCGTTGCCTTTCCGCTTGAACTAAAACGACAGAAGTCCAGAGTGCTGCGACCCACGCTGCCTCGGGCGAACGAGACAATCCACACGCGCTTGTCGCCAACGAGGTCCGTTTAGGAGGCCACAAGGACAAGGGGATGAATGTAATGCGCCACAGAAGACGCGTCAAGATGTAGCCAGGGAGCAGTCTCTTTTGCCGCGAGGCTACTGGGCCATGAAAATAGCGCGGTCCGCATGGCGCATTACATGCAGCGCTGTCTCGCCAAAGAGCTTTCTCATCAGAAGGTTGCGGGCGCTGTTGCCAACAACCATTAAATCGGCCTCCCATTGGTCTGCATAGGAAAGCAGCTCGCTGTTTGCCGGATTTGGCGAGTAATGGGTCTCTACTTTGAACCCGTGATCCTGACAATAGTCGGCGGCGTCTTCGAGTGCGGCCTCCGCCAGCTGCTCTTCCCGCTCAAACATTGCGATACTGATCGTGATATCCGACCAGGGGCGTAAGTTGATAAATTGCTTCATCGTCCTGGCCGATTCCATCGAGCCGCTGTAGGCGATAAGTACCCGCCTGATTTTGCGCATCGCTTTCGGTAGTGCCAGAATGGGTTGAACCCCTTCGTGAACCAAGCGGATCAATTCATCGGGTGGTTCGTCAATCACGCCGTGATCAAATAAACTGTCTTCCTTGCTGATAATCATCAAATCCTGATAGCGGGCAGAATGGCAAAAGGTATCCAGAGGATTGCCCTCTTCGTAGATGAGGCGGAAGGGGATCTGGTGTTCACGGCATTCCAGTTCGCAAGAGGATACGGCCTTTTCAATAATTTCACGCGTTAGTTGATGCCGATGCTCACGAAGTTCTTGTGCTGCAGGACCCCCGCCAATCGGTACCGGGCCCACGTTTTCCAGGCCGCGATGATCCACGACCGTCACGGCAGTCAATACTGCCTGATGGCGCTTGCAGAGGTTGATTGCCTCACGAACTGCGGTTACGGAATGATCGGCATCGCCAAGACCGACAAGGATGCGCTTGATCATAGAAAAATCGCCTTTGTGGGAAGATCCCTGGTGCCCGCTTGCCCAGGTACCACATTGGTAAAGGGCAGGAAAGTTGTAAAATAAGTTTTCAGCGAACACCGCTGCTCACTCTAATTTTCAAATTGACACATGTCAATCATCGCCTGGGAGTCGTGGCGCCATAATTTTCGGGGGAATTGTCGATCGAAAGTGATCGCAGGAAAGGCCTCTGGATGCATACCTTTGAGAAGAGTTCCTATCCAGAGCGGATTGCAGAACTGATTGATGATCGTAGGGAATGTGCGTTGGATGCAGGGACTCCCAATCAGGAGTTTGCTCAAACGCTCGAATCTCTGGATCTACACGAAGCCTTTGCGCCGCATCCAATCACCGATTTGCCGATGGCCCGGGCCTGCCATAGCGGATTGTGGCTGTTGCATCAATTTCTGGACCGCTCTCATGAAATCAGCCAGCGGATCGACACGCCGACCGGCAGTTTCTGGCACGGCATCATGCATCGTCTCGAGGGGGACTATTCCAATGCCAAATACTGGTTCCGACGAGTCGGTGAGCATCCAGTTTTTAAATCGCTGGCCGCCGCTGCCCAGGCAACCTGCAGCGAGCAATTTCCCAATAAAATAGTTTGGGATCCGTACGATTATATCGATCGCTGCGAGGCTGCGATCCACGGCCCAAATCATGATGTTCCGGTGCTGCGGCGAATCGGGCGGATCGAATGGGAATTGCTGTTTGATTTTTCCTGCCAGCAAGCTGTGGGGGCGCAGGATCAATAGAGCCTCCCGTAGTTGTCGCCAGATCTAGCCAAGGACACCTCTAGGTCCCACGTTGTTAATAGCTTGAAACGATAAGGGAAGACTTGTGGACTGGTTCCGCGAGTCGCGAAAGGGGTGTTGAAGCGATGTCCCGTTTTGTGGATACGCAAAGCGATCAGGCGAAAATGAACCCGGATGTAAACCGTTCATTGATAGCATGCTGATTGGCATCAAGAGAGAGGAAACACCATAGATATCAGCAATATGAGTCAACGTGATTCCTCACCGCTAGGCTGAGCAACCTGCACAAGAGCGGTTGTAGGTCTCAAGCACGGGAAGCGTGATCCAAATTTCGATCCAGCCAGATAAAGCAGGAATTGATATCAATGCTACTATCCAGCACAAACTCAAAATGATTGTGATTGTTTAGATTTCAATTACGCTCAATTTGATGTTGTTTACAGATATTCTTTATGTAAACTACCGCGATCTCTAAGGGCAATTTTTGCGTTAACATAGGCTTCTTTCGATGCTTATTGATCAATTCAACACCACGCTCTCAGGGGGTGCGGCAGTTGCTGCACGGCGATTGCACCATGCCCTGCTTGATAGCGATATTTCGAGTAGGTTTTGCTACCTTGCCCCGAATGGTCAGATAAAAACCGAAGACTCTTCTTATCAGCCTATGAATCTGCGGTGGAAGCGATCTCGTCATCTCTTGAAGTGGTCCAAATCTCGGTTGCGTAAAATGCAGCTAAAACGCGCCCTCAAAGGCAGACCTGCGGGCCTGGAGATGTTTAGTTCGCCCCAAGTTTATCCTGTGACTTCGTACAAGGACATCGGGCTGAAATCCGACATAATCCATCTGCATTGGGTTGCAAAACTTATAGATTACACCTCTTT
>JAUWIQ010000302.1 GCA_030605285.1 Planctomycetota bacterium | reverse complement strand
TGCCGGAGGGTACAAAGCAGATTTCCTGGCTATCTTTTTTTTCGGCGACACGAAGTCCCAGATCTTTTGCCATGTTGCGGATTTCTGATTTTTCAAATTTACCCACCGGGAGCATCATTCGCGGAAGAAGGTTTCGCGAGATTCCAGACAGTACATAGGATTGATCTTTTTGGGCGTCGTTGCCCCGCGTCAATGCGAATTCACCTGGCCTAGCATTGATCAACTGTGCGTAATGTCCGGTAGCGACAAACTCTGCATCGACGCTATCTGCATAATCAAAAAGCTTTCCGAATTTAATCCAGTTGTTGCACATCACGCACGGATTGGGTGTGCGGCCGATCGTGTATTCCTCAATGAAATAGTCGACGATTGCAGAAAACTCGCGCTCCAAATTAAGTGCGTAAAAAGGGATCTCCAGACGATCCGCCACGCGACGGCCATCCTCCGCATCTGCGGCACTGCAACAACCTTGCTTGTGATCAGGGCGCTGGTTGAGTACCGGAAGCGTGGTGGAAATATTTGCCTGATCGTGGTTTTCACTTCTGCAGGACGTTGCCACCGGCGACTCTGCACCGTGTCGCATAAAGACACCGATTACCTCGTGGCCTGCCTGACAAAGGAGCGCAGCGGCTACGCTGCTATCAACACCTCCAGACATAGCGAGAACGATCCGCGACATGCATTGCTCAAAGGTAGATGGAAAAATAAACCAGTCGCCAACCCACCCGCCCTTTATGCTGGGCGACTGCTCAAATGAGGAACACCACTTCAGTTTTAGTCTAAGGCTGCAATCCGAGCGCGACAAGCGGACCTTGTCGGCCAGGTCTTCTTTTTCCCGGGGCTCTGATTAGAATGAGACCGTACAAATCTGATGGAAAGGGAGTCTCGATGGACAAAGAAGTCAAAGATCGCGTTGAGGAGATACAGCAGCGGATTGTTCAACTTAGAGACTCTCTTTGACTACGCAGGGAAAGCTTCAGCGACTGCGTCGATCGAGCAGCAAATGGCGGAGGCTGGTTTTTGGGACAATCCCGAATCGGCTCAGTCGACTGTAGCACAGCTCAAAGCCATCAACGTAATTCTGAAACCCCTCGCCGAGTTGATCACGACTGGTGAGGATCTCGCTGCGCTGTTGGAAATGGCCGAAGAGGACGCTTCGCTCGAGGCGGAACTTATCCAGGAACTCGGTAGTATGGAGCGCTCGCTCGAGAATCTCGAGCTCAAATCGCTTCTGGATGGTCCCCACGATGGGTCAGGAGCGATTCTTACGATCAATGCTCGGGATGGTGGAACGGATGCAAATGATTGGGCAGAAATGGTTTTGCGGATGTATTTGCAGTGGACACAAAAAAACCAATACACCTCCGAACTCCTTGATCGGCAAGATAATGATGAGGCGGGAATTAATAGTGCATCGCTTGCCATTCGTGGACCGATGGCCTACGGCTATTTGAAAGGTGAAACGGGTATGCATCGCCTGGTCAGAATCAGCCCCTTTAATTCGGAAGGGAAACGTCAAACCAGCTTTGTTTCGGTTGATGTATCGCCCGAGATTACGGATGAAGCAGAAATTGAGATCAACCTGGACGATGTCCGTGTGGACACGTACCGAGCCAGTGGTGCAGGTGGTCAGCACGTCAACAAAACAGATAGTGCAGTTCGATTAACGCATCTGCCAACTCAAATTGTTGTGCAGTGTCAAAATGAGCGAAGTCAGCATAAGAACCGATCGACCGCATATAAGATGCTTCGCGCACAACTTGCGCGTCTGGAGGAGGATAAGCGTGAGGCGAAGCAGGCTGCACGCTACAAGGATCAGGCCCGTGTCGGTTTTGGATCACAAATCCGAAACTATTTTCTTCATCCCGATCAGAGGGTAAAGGATTCCAGGACAAATTTCCTCATCGGCAACTTCCAATCCGTGATGGATGGCGGAATTCAACCTTTCCTCGATGCCTATCTTCGCTGGCGGGTGAAGGAGCAAGGTTAAGACTGTCGAGAGAACGATGCAAAAATTTGACGTCATCGTAATCGGCTGTGGCGGGATCGGGAGTGCGACACTTTATTCTCTAGCGTCTCGCGGAGCGCGTGTGCTCGGAATCGATCGATACCATCCGCCCCACGATAAGGGGAGCTCCCACGGACAGTCGCGGATTATTCGGCAAGCCTATTTTGAACATCCGGATTACGTTCCGCTCCTCCGCGAAGCGTATCAAGGCTGGTTCGATCTTGAAGAGCAAACCGGCCAAACGCTGTTGCACCAGGTGGGTTTGCTCCAAGTGGGACCGGCGGATGGTTTTCTGGTCCCGGGTGTGCTAGCCAGCGCAGAGACCCATCGATTGCCGCTTGAACGGGTTTCCGGTGGTGAAATCCAGAAAAGATTTCCGGGGTTTTGGGCTGAAGACGAGATGGTCGGACTTTTCGAAAAGCAGGCCGGGTATCTGTTGGTTGAGGAAGCGATTGGGACCTATCTCGAACATGCACAACGGGCTGGAGGAGAATTTCGTGTGCTCACAGAACCAGCCTGTTGGCAGAGCGATGGAGCAGGTGTTCGCGTCGAATGCAGTGGTGAAGTTTTCTTTGCCGATTCTTTAGTGATCGCAACTGGAAGTTGGTCGAGTCGGCTGATCGCTGGATTGGGTATTGAATTGCAGGTCCTACGGAAGCATGTGCACTGGCTGGCCAACGACTCTGCAAAATACCGAGAAGGGAGTCCGGTATTCTTTTATGAAACCCCACAGGGATATTTTTACGGGTTTCCACAGTTGGATCAGCGGGGCATCAAAGTTGCTGATCACCGAGGAGGCGAAAAGGTTTCTGATCCAGATTGTCTGAATACTTCGGTTGATCAGGAAGATCGAAAGCGAATCCAAACATTTCTTCGCAAACATCTTCCCGAGGTTTCAGCAAGGGTGACCGATCATCAAGTTTGCATGTACACCCGCTCACCGGACGAGCATTTTATTGTCGACCGGCATCCCGATTGGCCGCACGTGGTCTTTGCCGCAGGACTCTCGGGGCATGGTTTTAAATTTGCGCCCGCCTTGGCCCGAGCCCTTGCAGATATCATTCTGCAGGGAGAATCGAAGTTGCCAATCGACTTTTTGTCGCTGGCTCGATTTGCGGAGCCGAGAGCCGAATAATTGCCATCTCTTCAGCAGATGTGTGATTAATCGGGTCATAACAGTCGTAGGGTCTCCATCGGTTTCTGAGAAGCAACGCATGTTGCAAAAAGACAACCCTCCTACCTCTTGCGTGGTAGTTTTGTATAGCGTTGATTCCGCTTTTGGCGCCCTTGGTCGGTGGGAGAGGGTAAGGCGTAGCAGGAATGCGAGGCACGATCGGCTTCTCTTTCTGTTGTAGTGAATCTTCGTGAATTGGCCAATATTTTCGAGTTGTGGACAGTGCGCATGTCGGGATGCCGATCGTGCACTTGCTCCAACCACTCGTTTGTCGATGCACGCTGGAATTGATGGATTATGGCGGCTGCGACCAAATACAATCACGGCTCTTTGGGATGGGTAGGTTCCCTACGGTTCCTGCTCTCTTTGACATTGCTTTTCTTAGTCTCTGGCTGTCGAAGTTTCTACGACCAGACCATGCCCCCGGCGGCTGTAGGTACTCCAGGTGCTGTTAATATTCCTGCGGTCGATGGTATTGCGCCGATCGCGCCACCCCCACCGGCTCCGGGTGCGGTGCCTCCACCCGCAGTGACTCCCCCCAACCCCCCGCTCTTCGGTTTTTTTGACGCCATG
>JAUWIQ010000326.1 GCA_030605285.1 Planctomycetota bacterium | reverse complement strand
TTTTCTGGCACCGACGGCGTATCGTTGGAGAGTGCGAAATGGGCCCAAATTCTTTGGGACCACAAAAATATCAGCTACTGGTATGCCGGTAAATTGGCCCGGGATCCGGCGAGCAGCATGCATGTGCCGGAAGCGTACTTTTACGATCGCAATAATGTTCTGATCAATGAGCAGGTCTTTGGAGTGCGCACGCGGACTCCCAGGATCACCAAAAATATTTATGAGTTAAGCGACCATCTCAAGGGGACCCTCTATGAGTTTGTCGAAAAATACGACATTGAAATCATGGTTGTGGAGAATGCGCTCTGTATTCCCATGCATATTCCCCTAGGTCTTGCGATCACGCACTTTATCTCGGAAACAGGTATTCCGACAATTGCCCATCATCATGACTTCTATTGGGAACGGAGTCGTTTTGCAGTCAATGCGGTAGAAGATCTTTTGCGGATGGCATTTCCTCCATCGTTGCCATCGATCCAGCACGTTACGATCAACTCCTTTGCGCAAAATGATCTTTCCTGGCGGACTGGCAATTCTTCAATTCTGGTACCGAATGTCCTTGATTTTGAAACAGAACCCCCGCAGATCGACGAGTGGACAGCCGATATGCGTGCCGAGATTGGGTTGAGTCCAGACGACATCTTATTGTTGCAGCCAACGCGAGTTGTCCCCCGTAAAGGAATCGAACATTCTATATCTCTCGTCGCGCAGCTGAAAAATCCGCGATGTAAACTCGTGGTGTCGCACGAGTCTGGCGATGAAGGAGATGAATACTTATCTGTATTAACGGAACTTGCTCTCAATCAAGGTGTCGACTTGCGATTCATTTATGCTCGTGTGGGGGATCAGCGAGCTAAAGATGCCCAGGGGCGAAAGGTTTTCACGCTGGAAGACGCCTACGCCATTTCCGATTTTATTACCTACCCAAGTCTGTACGAGGGTTTTGGTAACGCACTTTTGGAGGCCTTCTATTTTCGAAAACCCGTGTTAGTCAATCGCTACTCAATTTTTGTGGCGGATATTGAACCAAGAGGATTTGAGGTTATCAAAATGGACGGGTTTCTGACTCGTGATGTGGTAGACAGCGTTCGTCTTGTTCTCGAAGATGCCGAGTACCGGGAACGGATTGTGAACCACAATTACGAACGCTGCAAAGCATTTTTCAGCTATTCCGTGCTGCGGCGCAAACTGAGGGCGCTGATTACGAATGTTACGGGCTTGGAGGATCTCTAAGGCATGGTCTCGATCTCCCACAATAAGAGAGATGGAGAATATGCTGGAAATAAGCCAAGATATTTCCGGTACATCGTCCCGCGAGGCACGGTATTGCTTGGCAACTTCCCGCAACGGTCAAATACGTTGCGAGTTCACAGCAGTTCCACTAGAATAATCATTCTTGTGGGATTCGTCCGGCTTCCTTTTCGCGATGGTGGTGCGATGCAGTTTTGGCGCACGCGGCTGACGATGCTTTTGGTACTGACTGCGGTTTTCCTCAGCCAGGCCTCAATGGTTCTGGGGCAAGACCAATCCCCAGAGACGCCTTCCCATAGCCACTTCCTTGGATATCTCCTGACCTTTTTGATGATCGCCCTAGGGATAGCTGCAGTCTGTCGCCCGGGACATCGCGCTGAAAAACCTAAGATGATCAAGAAGCAGCTCGAGCATAAACTCGAACAAATGGCCGGGGCGGCAAAAAAAGACTAGTTGCCGATTCAGCAGCTATTCAGCTGGCGGACATACGTCGCAATCTGCTGTACAACATACTGTTGCTCGGACTCGGTAATCTCAGGAAATATCGGCAGAGCCAGTGTTTCACTCGCGGCCTTTTCTGTTTCTGGTAGACTCCCCGGTTCATAGCCAAGATTAGCGAAACAGGCTTGTCGGTGAAGGGGAACTGGATAATAAATTTCCGTTCCCACGTTGGAATTCTTTAAATGGTTGCGCAACGCATCGCGGTGGCCACCGGAGATTCGAATCACGTATTGATTCCAGACGTGCCGCCCGGACGTTCGCGCGATAGGCAGGTCGATGTTTGTGTGGATATTCTCGGCTTGGAACATTGCACTGTAGCGGTCCGCATTGTCGATGCGCATTTGGGTCCAGCGCTCCAAATGAGGCATCTTCACATTAAGTACTGCGGCTTGCAGACTATCGAGGCGACTGTTGATTCCCACAACCTGATGGTAGTACCTGGGCCGCATACCATGAACTCGCAACAAAGCAATCCGGTCAGCCAGTCGCTCATCGTTGGTAGTCAGCATGCCCCCCTCTCCCGCACCCCCGAGATTCTTCGTGGGGTAGAAACTGAAGCATGCCAAGTCACCGAGTGACCCAGTACGACGACCGCGGTATTCTGCCCCCATGGCCTGGGCCGCGTCTTCAATAATAAGCAGATCGTTGCCATGTGCCACATCATGCAACATATCCATGTCCGCGCATTGTCCAAATAGATGCACAGGTATGATTGCTTTTGTACGAGACGTGACGCGCCGTGCTACATCCGCAGGATCCAGATTGAACGTCAGGGGATCGATATCTGCAAATACGATTTTCGCACCCAGTCTCGAAACAGCACTTGCAGTGGCAAAGAAGGTGTAACTCGGTACGATGACCTCATCCTCGGGGCCGACATCGGCGGTGAGTAACGCCAGCAGCAATGCGTCGCTTCCCGATGCGCACCCGATTGCATAGGCGGCTTGACAATATTCAGCAATCGCAGACTCAAGTTCTTGGACGGTTTCGCCCAGCACAAAATGTCCACTTGCAAAAACGCGAGAAACGGCAGCTTCCATTTCTGCTCGGAGAGGTTCCGTCTGCCGTTGAATATCAAGTAGCGGTACACTCGTGGGTGGCGTAATCAATTGGACCTCATTCTCCAGACTGGTGGTTGAAGAGAGATCGTTGCGTGGAGGCATGGTGGCTTTCTCAACTTAGAGGGCGACTTGTTCACAAGGTCCGGTAAACCGGGCCTGATTTAGAATGTCCCTGAAGGTGCGTCAAGATCGGCCTTGTAACCTGCAGGAGGAGGTGCTTGCATTTCTGGCTGAAAGCAAGACTATCACCCTCATCGCTGGGCCCCCTCGCGGGTGGACTCCGGCCACAGAAACACAGTTTGCGAGGGAATTATGGCAACTCGGTAACCCACCCCCTTGATGCTTGCCTACCCTGCCACCGGGAGTATATCCTGATGGATAATTCACCCGCCTTTTTGTAGTCCCCGACCTCACCGGGTCCATCCCCATGTCTCCACCCCGCTGCCAAATCTTTTTTGTCCTGTTTTCCCCCTTCATTCTCCCCCTGGGCCACACAGGGGCTGCCGACCCGCTCGACTGGCCCAACTGGCGCGGCCCACAACAGAACAGATCCTCCCTGGAGACAGGGTTGGCCGATCAATGGAGCCCTGAAGGGGGCGAGGGAAGCAACGTGGTTTGGAAACGGGCCGATCTTGGAGGAATTTCGACTCCTATTGTACTCAATGGCAAGCTTTACACGATTGTGCGTAGTGATCCTGGAACCCCGCAGGAGGGAGAAAAGGTTGTCTGTCTCGATGCTGCCACTGGCGA
>JAUWIQ010000347.1 GCA_030605285.1 Planctomycetota bacterium | reverse complement strand
GTCGGCTATACATCGTTGTTAAGATGCCTCGGTCCATGGGAATCAGATGGGGTGTGAAAATAACCTCCACAGGCTTTGAACTGGTTTTGGAAAGAACCAGCTCAATTTCCGGCGTGTGTCGATGCCGACCGATGTTATAGGCAGAGATGCTTTCGTTGCATTCCGGATAGTGGGTTGTCAATTTGGGGCTTCTCCCGGCTCCCGAGACGCCACTTTTGGAGTCGATAATGATGTCGTCCGTTACGATCGTTTCCGATTCAACCAGTGGTGCCAGACCCAAGATGGCAGAGGTGGAATAACAGCCAGGATTGGCGACAATGTCTGCTTCGCAGATCTGCTCACGAAAGAGTTCAGGCAGCCCGTAAACGACATTCGGCAAACGCTCAGGGTCGGGATGCTCCTGTCCATACCACTCGGCATACTCCGCGGCATCGTCGAGTCGATAGTCGGCCGAGAAGTCGCTCAGTCGTAGGCCTGTTTCGAGGAGCGGACCGGCTAGGGAAGCCGTTACCCCGTGTGGCAAGCAGCTAAAGACGCAATCGGCCCGCTCAGCGATTCGATCGGGTGCCAGATGTTCGATCCCCAAATCGATTCGCCCTGCAAGGGATGGATGTACTGCGGAGAGAGGAACCCCTTCTTCCTGACGGCTGGTTACAATGCTGATTTCTACTTCAGGATGCCGCAAGAGTAGTTTAATGAGTTCGAGGGCCGTATATCCGGATGCCCCGAGAATCGCCACCCGCATCATTTTTTTTTAACCCTTAATAGGATCGTTGAACCGCACAAAACTGTTTTCCGTCAATGACCGACAAAGATGACAGACAGCCATAACGGGAATTTTTTTTCATATTCTGCACTATAGCCATCAAACCGGGAGTTTGCTACCAGATGACGATCTTTACTTATTGGCTTCTTTGTCGATCAAAAGAAGGTCGCTAAAGATTCCGCAGATACTGGACTGCTTGGCCGATTTCAAAGGGGGGATCCGTTGATTCCCGTCGCTCAATGGTGATCGTTCCGCGGTAATCCTGTTCTTCAAGGCCTCCCAGGAGGGCGGGTGGATCGACCGAACCGCGTCCGAGTGCAACTTCGCTACCCCGGTCTCCTCGACCTTGGCGTACCGCATCGCGAGCGCGGACGTAGCGAATCAGCGAACCGAGTTCGCTGATTGCCTCAAGTGGCGTGAATCCACCCAGGATGAGATTGCCAGGATTCAGGGTGACGGCAATCGAACCTGCCGAAATCGATTGGATCAATTCGGCAAGACAGCTTCCCGGTTCATTGCCGGTCTCTGCAGCGAGCAACGCGCCTTGACGATCTCCAAAATGTCCTAAATCTGAGAGAACGTCACAAAGACAATTCCACCGCTTCCGTTCGTGCTCATCTTCTTCCACATCGACGGCACTCGGCACGTGGCCGATTTGGTTGACGACAACCGGCGCTCCGAGTGCAGAGGCAAGTTGCATGGCCTCCTTTGTCCCCGCAATTCTTGCCTCAAGTCTGTCGATTGTATCGTATCCGTGTCGCGTGGGATAAGCGAGCGCGGCAAGGCTTAAATTCAAGTCTTCGAGCATCTTGCGAAACTGGCGGATGGCGGTCTGGGATTGAACCTCACCACGTAATTCCGTGCGGGCATCGATTTCGACCGCATCGGCTCCCAGTTTCGCTGCTGTGAGCAGAGCTGTCTTAAGTGGCCGACCGAGGCTGATGGTCTGTACGCCGACTTGGAGAGTGAGCATGATTTTTTTGTCCAATTTTGAGGCAACGCCGGCACATTTTACCATCGACATCCGTACGAAGTAGGCTCCAAATTTTGCCCCCCCTCTCGTTGATCCAAGCATGGCCCACCGGCAGGACCTTTTGCTTTCCACTACGATCAGGAGGCTTTCCCGCTGGAGAAGGGGATACCGCTTTTTTCCCGTTCCTCGTTGCTTTAAGGTGGGGGACACAAAATGCGAGCTTCAAATTTGGGGAAATGGGTTTAGGCTGGGGAGGAATGGGCTGTGGAGCAGCTTGGAGTCATCTGCGATCATTTGGAGTCTCTCGCTCCAAAGCGGCTGTCGGCCGAGTGGGACAATGTGGGCCTGCTTGCCGGGGATCCTCGGGCCGAAGTCAACCGCGTCATGACCTGTTTGACCATGACCGCTGACACGGTGACCGAAGCGATTGAGCGACGCGCTGACTTGGTCGTTGTCCACCATCCGCTTCCCTTCCGCCCGTTGACACGATTGACTGCCGATACGCCGGAGGGTCGCTATTTACTGGATTTGTTGGCCGCTCGTATTCATATTTTCAGCCCGCACACTGCCTGGGACTCCGCCGCCGGCGGCATCAACCAGAAGTTGGCAGAGGGGATCGGTTTGGAAGGGATAGAGCCGCTGATTGCCGATGCGGTTGATGCGACCGTTGGGGAGGGTCGCTTGGGTACGATTGCGATGCCACTGGCCGAACTTGCGGCCCAAGTGAAACAATTTTTAGCGGTCCCGCATCTTCGTCTTGTAGGCAATCCAGATCTTCATATCGAGCGCGTTGCGGTCAGTTGCGGTAGCGGCGCGGCTTTCCTTGACGCAGCCAAAGAGCAAGGTTGTGAGGTTTTGGTAACCGGCGAAGCCAGTTTTCATCAGTGCCTGGCCGCTGAAGCTTCTGGAGTGGCGCTGTTGCTCCCGGGCCATTTTGCCAGCGAGCGATTTTCGATGCAAATATTGGCAGCAGATTTAGTAAATCAATTTACAGAACTTGAAGTCTGGTGCAGTCAAGACGAGCGTGATCCGATGAAGCTTTTCTAGCGACTGTTGGTAGGAAAGACTGGAAAATAAAAATCAACAAAAGAATGGTACGATGTTTCAAAAATGGCAATCGATTACCCTCTGGAAACGGGTTCTGATTGGTCTGTTCGTCGGCTTGGCGATCGGGTTGGTCATGCGATGGGGTTTGGGTATAGATACCGCCAAGACGGTAGCCAATACGGCGATCAAGCCGTTTGGCGATGCGTTTGTCCGATTGATCAGGATGCTGATCATCCCCTTGATTTCCACCACGCTGGTCGCCGGCGTGACTGCGATGGGGGACCCCAAGAAGTTGGGGACCCTGGGCGTCAGAACCATCGCGATGTACCTGGTAACGACTTTTTTTGCCGTGAGCCTCGGTCTGTTGCTGGGAACCCTTTTACGTCCGGGGGCCGGTGTCGATTACGAGACAGCCGGGGCCGAGGCGATTGATAGTGTCAGAGACAAAATCGAAACAGCCGATGCGTCCGGTGGTCTTGTTGAAAGGCTCCTGAACATCATTCCCACCAACCCTGTGGAAGCTCTGGCCAATGGAGCTGTCCTGCCCACAATCTTCTTTGCCATTCTCATCGGAGTCGGCATTCTGCTGGCGGGTGCTGCCGCCGATCCGGTGAAACATTTTTTCGAAGCGGCGGCAGAGGTGGTCATGCGGGTCACCATGCTGGTC
This sequence comes from Planctomycetota bacterium, assembly GCA_030605285.1. The sequence goes on along the minus strand of JAUWIQ010000347.1, from coordinate 13 downwards.
ATGGAAATGGCCC
>JAUWIQ010000101.1 GCA_030605285.1 Planctomycetota bacterium | reverse complement strand
GCCGTATTGGGGTCACACGCTTCGCCGTAAGCAGTCATGCGATTAGCGCCCATGCCCTTAGCGCCCATACCCTTAGCGCCCATACCCTTAGCGCCCATGCGATTGGCGCCGAAAACCGACATGCCACACACGCTACAATTGCCGTTACATCCCTCCCGACATCCCTGGGGATTGAGACGGGCACAGCCAATATTTCCGCTCAGGACTACCACCGCCATTAAGGCGAAAAAGAATCGCTTCATATTGATTTCCGGTCCTGCACACAATGTGTTGAAAAAGAGGCCGTTCGACCTCGCCAAATATTGTGGGGTTCAGGCGCAGAGGGAAACCGCCCCCCACAACGGGTGCAAAGAACCCGCTGGCTATCGTATCGGCGGTAGGACCGGCAAAATCCAGGGAATCCGTAAAACCCGCAAACCACAACGGCCTGCCTGCCTTGTCGGGCTCCGGTGCGACTGGTACCGTTAAGTCCCCATGGCAGCAACGGTTGCATCCGACGGGCAGATTAGGGGGCCTGCCACATGCTAGCACGGCCACCGGGCAAGCAAATTTTCCTCAACGCCCCCATGGACCAACGTGTCGCGCATCTGGCGAGCGGCGCGTCCAGAGCGACAATCACCTCGAAACTCGTGGCATGGGATCCTTTGATTCGCGAAATCGGCAGGCTGTTGGAAAGCACCTGATTTGCTTGGAATCTCGACGATCGCTAGCGTGGAAACTCTATGCCTGCAACGATTCAATACATTGAGCAAATCATCGAAAGATTTGAAAAGGCCCACCAAGCAAATGCAAACACAGAGGCCCGCCTGGGCAATGTTGTTGAACTCAAGTCGCCGCAAGCCGAAGAAGTGATGGTGACCGCAGATCTCCATGGACACCGCACTAATTTCAATGCCCTTCGCCGGATTGCCAATCTTGCCAAGCACCCAAAACGACATCTTGTAATTCAGGAAGTCTGCCATGGCGGGCCCAAATATCCAAACTCGGGTGGTTGTAAGTCGCACGAGATACTCGAAGATGTCGCAAAACTAAAGGTTGAGTTTCCCCAGCAAGTACACTTCCTGATCAGCAATCACGAATGGTCTGAACTAACCGATTACCCGATCATTAAAAACCAGAAGGTTTTGAACCTCCTGTTTCGGATCGGAATGCAGGAAATGTACGGTCCGGCCACGGATAAAGTTCGCGAGGCGTATCTGCCCTTCCTGCGGACCTTGCCACTCGCGGTTCGTGTGGATCAAGGAATTTGGATCAGTCACACCATTCCTGAAAACGTCAACCGAAAAGGATTTGATCCGAGTCTGCTAGATAACGAGTTGGGCGATGCCGATCTGATGGAAAATGGCCCTCTGTTTCAGTATGTCTGGGGTCGCGATTTCAGTCAGGAAAATGCAGATGCCTTCGCTGAGAAGGTCGATGCAGAGATCCTGATTCACGGACACGAACCGGCAGCGGCGGGTTACAACACGCCAAACACTCGCCAGATCATTCTAGATAGTCATGCCGATAACGGTGTCTACGTGATGCTACCGGTAGGCGAAAAACTCTCGCAAAGCGATGTGGTGCAACGCATCCAACGATTTCAGCCGGACCCTGGTTAGCAGGTTCGCCCTGCCATGTTCCCTGCCTGCGCGGTGAGGGGGCCTTGCCGGGCATTCGGGCGCCGCCCCAGGAACCGGACTTCAGGGGACCGCCTGGGGTCGCTGCCGGAAAGAACGCTCTTTGGCACGCTCTTTGCATATTAGAAAGTACGGATCGCGGCGACTATTGAGCCTGGGTCCACTTTGAAAAACTAGAAATTGTAAGAGTCGGGGCCGGAGCAGGCCACGAAGAGGCGTTGAGGCAAGAGATGTTCGGGGCCGGCTGTGGGAAGAGGCCGGAACCGCCAGTGTTGGAAACGCTGGTATAAAGGCATGAAATATTCGCTTTATTGAGAAGAGGCATTCTCAAACAGAGCGGAGCAGAGGAGGCTAAGGAGCAGAGAAGTTGGCAAACGGGCGATGCAAATCGCCCAATTACAGGCGAGTCAGGACCCGAGGAAAACGGAAATCCTGACCCGCCTGTTTCTTTTTGTAGTATCATAATTGAACACATGTATCGAATTGATACTAATTGTAGGCCCCTCTTGTAGGGGAATTCTTCGGGTGTTTTGGGGCGGCGATCCTAAATTCGGCAAAAAATTTCCGCCGCTTCCGCTGGGGGTTCCCGAGGGAAAAATTCTCCGCCAATATCCGTAACGGCACTCCGACTGATTTCCAGGGTTTATTATCTCGTGTGCGCCTAGGCCCCAGTCCAACCGATCGCAGGGGAACGTTCCCTCATGCTGTCTCAATCCCATCGCCTCCCTGCCCATCTCCTCCCTGTAAGCGGGCCCGCACCACCGTGGACTCCACAAAGCCGTAAAACGTGCGCTCTCTGGTGGCGGCCCGTCAACAGCCTCATTTTGACGCTGGGAATCCTTCTGGCAGGGGTCTCCGCAGCGGCCGGGACAGCTCCCGATGGCAGTCCGCCCCAAGTCCGCGAAATCAACCGGCTCCTCCAGCAGAGTTGGCAGGAAAACGAAATGATTCCTTCGCCAACATGTCGCGATGGGAAATGGTGTCGGAGAGTCTACCTCGACATTCTCGGGCGGATTCCCACAATCGCCGAACTCAATGCCTTTGTCGATGACATGACAGCCGATAAAAAATTGCGGCTTGTGAATCTCTTACTTTCAAGCAGCCACACAGAAGAGTATGCCCGCAACTGGACAGCCCTCTGGACCAATATCCTGATCGGCCGCAGTGGGGGAACCGAACGCAACTCGAGGACCCACCGCCCTGGAATGCAGCAATACCTCCATGAATCTCTAAGCCGCAACAAACCCTATGATCAGCTAGTGCATGAGTTGATCAGCGCTCGTGGGGCGAGCAAGCCGGGTGTTGATCAATTCAACGGCGCGGTCAACTTCCTGGCCATGAAATTGGAAGAAGGGGCCGCGCAGGCGACCGCAAAAACCTCTCAAATTTTTATGGGCGTCCGTTTGCAGTGTACCCAGTGCCATCCTCATCCGTTCAACACCTGGAAACAGGAGCGGTTTTGGGAACTCAATGCTTTCTTTCAGCAGGCGGTGGCCCTGCGCCGTTTCGAAGGGGGTCGCAACATTGCCCATATCGATCTAGAAAATCAGGACTATCAGGGTCCCACCAAGGATCCCGAAGAGGCGGAGGTATTTTACGACCAGCGGAATGGGGTACGCGTGGCGACTTATCCTGTCTTCACAGACATGGATGGAAAACGTACCGAACTGGATCGCAGCGGATACATTGACGAGGTCGACCGACGTGAAGAACTCGCCAAACTGGTCGTCCAATCGGGCTATTTTCCGGTTGCCTTGGTCAATCGCATCTGGGCCCATTTTCTGAGCTTTGGGTTCACTAAACCGTTTGACGACATGGGGCCGCACCATCCACCGTCCCACCCGGAATTGCTCATGTATCTGAGTCAGCAATTTCGTGCCCGTGGCTACGACCTCAAGGAGTTGATCCGCTGGATCGCTCTCAGTGATGCCTACTCCCTTTCCAGTCGTTTTGGTGAGGGCAATACAGAGGACGACCCGGCGCTTGGCAATCCGCCTAGTTTCAGCCGATTTTATCCCCGTCAGATGCGCGCTGAGGAACTCTACGAGTCGCTGCTGGTTGCAACCCAGGCAGATAAAACCAGCAGCGATCTAGAAAAACAGAATTCGGACAAAGAGGCCTGGCTCCGGCAATTTGTGTTCGCTTTTGGGACCGATGAAAACGACGAGGCAAACACCTTCAACGGAACGATCCCGCAAATTCTCACGCTCTTTAACGGGGGCTTGGTAAAGCGTGCTACCAGCACCGAGACGGGGAGTTTTTTGCAACAGGTCTCAAGCGATCCAACACTCCGCCCCACTGCGAAAATCAACCGACTCTTCCAAGCGGCCCTGGCCCGCAAGGCAAGTCCCGAGGAGCGACGCTGGGCCAACAAGCTACTGAAAAATCGACAAAGCATGGAGGATGCCCTGCAGGATGTCTGGTGGACCCTGCTCAACACCAATGAATTTATCCTCAAGCATTAGAAAGATCCGAGCGGCTTCCAGGCGAAAAACCAGCAAAACAGTCGACCCTCTCGACTTCGACCGCTGCGACTTCGATTACACTACCTAGGTGGCACAGATAAAATAAAGGAATCCCTCCGATGTTCTTCCCCTCTAGAAAAGCCCCTTCCGGGATGTCGCGACGCCATTTCCTGGAGCATCTCGCGGGAAGCAGTGCCTTGGCGGTTCCGGCCTGGACCTTGGTTTCCTCGCTACAAGCCCGCGCTGCCGAATTACGCAAGAATCAAAAGGCGGTAATTTTACTTTGGATGGGGGGAGGGCCGGCAACCATCGATCTCTGGGATTTAAAGCCCGGCAGCACAACCGGAGGCCCATTCCAACCAATCGCGACTTCCGGAGAGGTCCAGATCTGTGAACACCTACCCCGCATGGCGAAACAGATGCATCATATGGCGATCGTGCGTTCGATGAGTACCCGCGAGGCCGACCATAACCGTGGTCGCTACTATATGCATACGGGGTTCGTTCCCAACCCCAATATGGAACACCCTAGCTACGGTGCTGTCATCGCCCAGCAGTTGGAACCGACAAGACCCGACCTGGAAATTCCTCCCTTCATATCGGTTGGGGGGAGCAGTGTCGGGCCCGGTTTCTTAGGCATGGCCTACGCACCTTTTGTGGTCGATTCAAATGGACGTGTTCGTAATCTGCAGATGGATCTAGAACAAAATCGGCTCCGGGACCGGATGAAATTACTGGGGCAATTGGAGTCGCGTTTTATTGGCCAACGACGTGGGTCGGCAGCGGCAGAACATGCAAAGGTTGTAAAAAAAACAGAGCAGATGCTCACCAGCGAGCAGATGAATGCGTTCCAAGTCCGCAAAGAACCCGAAAATATTCGTGCGGCCTATGGTGAGACGAACTTTGGCCGCGGTTGCCTCTTGGCCAGGCGGCTGGTCGAGACGGGTGTCCCCTTTGTAGAAGTGGACCTGGGCGGCTGGGATACCCACAGAGATAATTTCAATCGTCTCCAGACAAAACTTCCCGAAATGGATCAGGCCATGGCGGCCTTGGTCGCGGATCTGAGTCAGCGCGGCATGCTCGATGACGTTGCCATCCTCTGGATGGGTGAGTTTGGACGAACACCCCGAATCAATGGGGATACCGGTCGGGACCACTGGGCCCGCAGTTGGAGTGCGGTCGTCGGCGGTTCCACCTTCAACCGAGGCATTGCCGTTGGAAGTACGAGCCAGGATGGAAGCGAAGTTGAAACCACGCCTTACTCGTCCGAAGACTTGATGGCCACCCTACTCAAAAGTATCGGTATTTCTTTGGAGACCCGCTTTACGGCAACCAACGGACGTCCGATAAAAATTGCAGCCGGTGGCCGACCGATCCCTGAACTCCTTGCCTGACGAACTTCTGCCCTAGCTTGTCGCGCTCAATTACTGAATCTGCTGGCACCTTCCGAACCATGCTCCGGCTAGCGCTACCCGTGCTGGCGGAGCAGCTGCTTTTTGCAATGGTGATGCTGGTCGATGTTTGGCTGACCGGCCGCTTTCTCAAGGAGGCACCGGAGTTGGCGGCCATCGGTCTGATTGCCTACCTACTCTGGTTTCTCACAAGCCTCTTCGATTTTATTACCATCGGGGCCACCGCAATTACCGCACGGTTCGTCGGTGCAGGCAATAACGAAAGCGCTCGACTGGTTACCAACCAGTCCTTATTGGTTGGAATCGCCATTGCCTTGGTGGTGACCAGCCTGGGACTTCTCCTCGCTCGTCCCAGCGTGGCACTTCTGTGCCTGGAAAATGAAGCGGGCCGGCTGGCAGTCCGTTACCTCGACTTCATCCTGCCGGTACTGCCTGCCATTATGGTTCAGCGGGTGGGGATTGCCTGTTTTCGGGGTGCTGGCGATATGCTGACCGCCTTCTGGGTAATGTCCGTAGTGAATCTCGTAAACATCGGTGTGAGCTGCACCCTGGTCATCGGAATCGGGCCCTTTCCGGATCTCGGTTGGGACGGTCTGGCGATTGGCACAGCAACCGCCTACGTATCCGGGGGTCTGCTGGTATTGTTGCTTTTGGTCCGCGGACGCAACGGCTTGGGCCTTAATCTCCAGATGCTGCGCCCCGCCACCGCGATGATCGGACGGCTCCTGAAAATTAGCATCCCGGGTGGAGCCAATACCCTCTCGATTATCGTCTGCAATCTCTGGTTCGTATCGCTCATTAATCGACTGGGAAACGATGCCGCCGCCGCCCATAGCGTGGCTATCCGTTTGGAATCGCTGGGATTTCTTCCGGGTGCGGCCTTTGCGATGGCGGCCGCCACACTTGCCGGTCAATACCTCGGGGCGGGAGATGCCCACCGCGCAGGCCGGAGCGTACTGATGGCCTGTCTGACCGCCTGCGGGATCATGCTGACGATGGGAATCGCGTTTTTCTTCGCTGGTTTGCAGTTGGCTGATTTTTTCCTCACCCCCGAAGAAAGCAACATCGCAGAGATGTCCGCGGAATTACTGCGCATCGCGGGCCTGGCGATGTTACCCCTGGCAGTTGAGATGGTGCTTGTGGGGGCACTGCGCGGGGCAGGTGATACACGTTGGCCCCTACTGATTACCCTTGCTGGATTGCTCGGCATCCGGATTCCCTTGACCTATCTCGCAATTGATGTTTTCGAGTGGGGGGTCCTCGGTGCCTGGTATGCGATGTTGATTGATCTCGTTGTTCGCTGTCTGATGGTGGTCTATCGCTTTTATCATGGTGGCTGGAAAAGCATCCAGGTATAACATGCTTGGGCCCTATTTCTTTGGGCGGGCTGCACCATTTCCGGGACTCACTCTGGTTCCGGGACTCACTCTGGTTCCAATGCTTCAGGAATGAAAAGACTTTTTGCTAAATCAACGGCTCGATCGGT
>JAUWIQ010000303.1 GCA_030605285.1 Planctomycetota bacterium | reverse complement strand
CATCTTATAATGGTAGGGACGCGGTGGGGAGCGCAAACTTAGCGGGCGTTGAAAATGGAGCCGCGAAGCGCCCGCCTGGAACGGAAGCAGGACACGCATGAGCGAAACAACCCTCACAAATCCTGATCCGGCTGCCGATCCTCCCTCCCCAGCCAAGGGGCGCCGAAGCCTGCTTAAAGCCGTGCTGGCGGTGCTGGTCGGCGCTGGGATCTTGATTGCGCCGGTCATTCCCGGTCTGGCTTTGCTTACGAGCCCCTTGAGGCGAAAAAAGGGCAAGGGAGGGCAGTCGCTACGCATTACCACCCTCGATGCCTTGCAGGGGAGTAACCTACCACAACGATTCCAGGTGGTGGCCTCGCGGCGGGATGCCTGGAACGCGTATCCTCCGGAGCCGATCGCCGGCGTCTATCTTGTCCCCCAAGGCGATGGTAAGCCGCCCCGAGCCTTTTCCACAACCTGCCCCCACCTCGGCTGTGCGGTCGATTACAAAAATACCAACGGCGAATATCACTGCCCCTGCCACACGAGTGCTTTTTCCCTGGATGGTAAAACAATTTATGGACCGAGTCCCCGTGGCCTGGACGAATTGCCTGTAGAAATCCGTAACAGCAACGAGGTTTGGATCGACTACCAGAGATTTCAGATTGGCACGAGCAAAAAAATCGCGGTTTGATCTGCACTTCCCTCCAATCTTCTGCCAATCCAACTATCGATCCGCATTACGATGAAACAACTATTTCACTGGCTGGATCATCGCACCGGCTATCGCAGCCTCATGCAGGAGGCTCTTTACGAAAATATTCCGGGCGGTTCGCGTTGGCGATACGTCTGGGGAAGCATACTGGGCTTTGTTTTCTTTGTCCAGGTGGTTACCGGTCTCTTCCTTTGGATGGGCTACAGCCCCAGCGCACAGACCGCCTGGGAAAGCGTCTATTACCTTCAGTACCAAAGCGATGGCGGCTGGCTGCTCCGCGGAATCCATCATTACGCCGCCCAGTTGATGGTCGTGCTTTTGGCCCTGCATTTTCTCCAGGTGGTCATCGACGGGGCCTATAAGGCACCGCGGGAAATCAATTTCTGGGTCGGACTCCTGCTGATGATGATCGTGCTCGGTCTGGCCCTCACCGGATATCTTTTGCCCTGGGATCAAAAAGGGTACTGGGCAACCAAGGTCGCCACTGAAATTGCGGGCAGCATGGGCCGCGAGTTACCTGAAATTGCGGTAGGCGGCACGAACTATGGGCACCTGACGCTGACCCGTTTTTTCGCCCTCCACGCCGGAGTGCTCCCCGGGTTGCTGATCCTCCTGCTGGTTGTCCACATCGCGGTCTTCCGCCGCCACGGCATCACCACCAGGACCCGCAGGGGGCGCCCTGGGCAAGATGCCTATTTCTGGCCCGATCAGATCTTCAAAGATGTTGTGGCCTGTCTGGCCGTGCTGCTGGTCATCGTGCTGCTGGCATGGCAGTTCCGTGTGGAACTTGGCCCGCCGGCCGATGCAGCCGAAAACTACGCAGCGGCGCGACCGGAATGGTATTTTCTCTTTCTCTTTCAGTTTTTGAAATATTTTCCGGGAGAATACGGGAAGCTTGTGGGCGCAGTCGTGATCCCGGGATTGCTCGTCGGCTTCATGTTTTTGATGCCCTTTATCGGCCGCAACCGCAAGGGGCATTTTGTGAATGTGGTGTTCATCATGCTTGTCCTCTTCGGCGCCTTCCTGCTTACCGGTCTGGCGCTCAATGAAGACTACTATGCGCTGCGCGTCGGAGCCAAGCGTTTTTCCGGATTGGAACAGGCCTTTGAGGAAATTGCGATCGATTTAAGGAAAGAGGGAACGAACAGCCCGTTTCACGACAAGGACCAGCAACAACAAATCGCGGTCTATGCGGAACAAAATCCAAAGAGTACCGCGGACCTCTCTGCGGATTTGGCCGCCTATCAACAATATCAGACATCGCGAGGATTTCTCGCGGCCATCGCGGAGACGAAGAAAAATGCCGAACGTGTGCGAGAATTGGCCGTGACTTGGGACCCAGCATCCGGCCAGCTACTACCCAGCATTCCCCCCATCGGTGCCTTGTCCCTGCTTCGCTCTGACCCCAAGACTCAGGGCCCAAAACTATTCCGCCGTCACTGCGCAGCATGCCACGACTATGCAGGGCCCGATGCTGAAACCGAAATCGTTACCGTCCGACCTCTGGCCCCGCAAACGGGCAAGCATGTTCCCAACGGCGCCCCCAATCTCTATCGCTTTGCCAGTCGGCAGTGGCTCCGCGGTTTGCTGACCCCCGCTGAGATTGTCAAAGTGCATCTCGACATGGCCCAATGGAAGGTCACCGACGCCCCCTTTTTTGGCAACACGGCGCACGCAACGAAAGCGGACGGCATGGTTGATTTTGTCACCCAGGATCTTGCCAACTTGGACCAGGAACAACGCGAGAAACTCGAGTCGATCCTTGTTAGCCTCTCGGCCGATGCTCATTTGAAATGGCAGGCGGATGCCGATACCGCGGCCCGCGCCAACGGAACGATTGCTGCGGGCCATCAGGCGTTTACCGAAACATTCACCGACTATGCCTGCTCGGATTGTCACACCTGGGGCACGATCCAGGATGCGGAGGACGCACCCGATCTGACCGGGTATGGATCGCGTGATTGGTTGATCCGCATGATAAGCAATCCAGCCCATTTCTATGCCGAAGGGAAAAATGACCGCATGCCGGCGTTCAATCCACCCGATCGACCGACCGAGCAACAGTTGACCCCCGAAAAAATCGGCCTCCTCGTCGATTGGCTCCGGGAAGATTGGCGAGACAACCCCGAAACCACTGAGCCCACCACAAAAGGGACGATCCGCTCAAATAACCACTCGAAATCGCTATAGTTTTTCTGCTTGCGAGTCGATGGAGGGAGCGGGGCGTTTTTTAGCAAGCTGGGTGCGTTGTGGCGACCTTTTCTCTGCAGATGGGGCTCACGAATGGGGTGCACGTTCTGCCAACAAGAATCTTCTGCAGCGGAATCTGAACCGATTCAACCCCGCGATTGTAGCGAGCTACGAGGATGCGTGCCTCTTTTCCCGACCCCCCAGAGGCGGGTCTGCCCCCGTTGCGGCACAGCGGGCGGTGACGATTCCCCGGAATCCGAAAACTTACGACACGAAGAACTCGCAAATCTGGATTGTTGGCAATGGGAGTTGGACGAGCAGCTTGCCGACGTACAGCGTTTACTCGCATCGAAAAAACGCCGCGATCCGGCACACATTTTGGCCCTCGGGAGCGCACCAAAAGATCGCCCAACCAAGTTCTTCCAACCCCTCCAGCGTCCCGCGACTGCGATGCCGTTGCGGGGTACCGCGACGCGGCGCGCACTGAAGTCCCACTCCCATGCGGGGCGGCTTCTGTTTGCGGGTGGATCCGCATCTCTGGCAGGCTTGATCATGATTTTCTCGTATCTGTTCGGGGGTCCCTTTGCATGCTGGGCGGCAGGCCTGGCGGCCATCCTGAGCGGTCAAACGGCACTGCTGGTCGGCAGCCTGCTGCTGCTCCTGGACGTCCACCGTCGCAACCAGGAGGTTTCCGCAAAGGTTGATACCACGATTGCCGGTTTGCACGTATTGCGAAAAGAAAACAAAATTGCCCAGCAGCCAGAAACACTACGAACCGCAACACCAGAGCCTGACACCCCAAATCTACCGCTGCAAAGGCTAGCCTTCGTGAAGGAACGCATCGTGCAAATCGCACGCTCGCTG
>JAUWIQ010000244.1 GCA_030605285.1 Planctomycetota bacterium | reverse complement strand
GCGGAGATCGACGCCAGCGGGGTGCTCCGCTTGGACGGAGATACGATATTCGAGAGCCCGAAGATTACTGGATACGCGATTGAGCAGTACGGCGATGCCCTCATCGAGGACAATTCGGAAATTAACGCCGAGGTGTATGACTGGGATGGGGATGACGGCGCGCCTTCCACGGGTACACTTGCTCCGCTCGTGACTTTCCTGATCTCCCCGGATCCCAGTAGATCGGAAGCACTGAGGATCGACTACGCCGACGGCTACGACGGAATAACGTACGTCAACGGTGGGGTGCTTCAAGTAGGGACCAAGGAAATCCAGGAAGACAACGTTGGGAATCCCGTTACGGTAGACGCTCCCTGGACGATCGATGGTTTGGACGGTAGCCCGGCCGGAACGTTGCAACTGGCCAACGCGGCGTTGAGGACCGAAGGTGCGACAATCAGCGGTTCGATCCTCACGGGCAGTGCCGTCATTGTCAAAGGCACGCTGCGGGCGATGGGGACGGACAATGAGATCTTCTCCAAGCATTTGACGCTTGAGCCGGGCGGGGCCATTGAACTCGAAGGTATTGCCTATCAGGATTTATCGGCTCCCGGAACACCGACGGTTACGGATCCGGGTCAGCTTAGCATGCCATTCGGTGGGGTGACCTACTCGGGCGGCACGATCACGGGCGCAGGTTCGATTCACCATGAAGGCCCGATCCTCGTCAATGGTGATGTCTCAGCAGAAGTGCTGGCCTTCGACTTCGATGGTCAGCAGACCACACTCGGTAATCAGATCAATATCCAAGGGGGACGACTGCAGGTGAAGGCTGCCGCGCTGCAGGACGGTACAAACACCCACCTGGTCAGCAGCGACTTTGAGATCAACAACGGCGCGCTGCTGATCAGCCGCGTGGCCGATCCGCTGGCCCTCGGTCCGCCCTCTGACTACCTTGCCTGGAAACTCCAAAGTAATCGCGAGATCGCGCTTACGGGGGGTGCGACCCTCTCGGCGAGCGATGACTTGAACAACCTGGCCAAATTCGGCTCCGAGATGCAGGTTGCAGGTTTGGTAAAAGCCAGCGGCACCGGCAATACGATCTATGCCCCGACTCGCGTCCTGAAGGATGGCAGAGTGCAGGTGATGCAAGCGGGCGCTCTCGAGCTAGCAGGTGACGCCGTTGTTGAACATGACGGGCAAATCGAAGTGATTGATGGAAACCTGAGAATCTCTCAAAATCTCAACCTCGAGGCGGACGGTTCTCTGCATCTGCAGCCGTCGGGCGTGGCCGCACTCTGGGGCGAAACGCGATTGCAGGGAGGCTACTTTAGCGGCGGTGGCGTCCTCAGCCAGGATGGGCATCTGATCGTGGAGCAGGCTTCCACAAGTTATGTCAAACATTTTGATCTGGATGGCGCCAACGATTCGATGACCTTTCGCCTGGAGGACGATTTTACGATCTATGCCGAGCGCCTGGAGGCGCTCCCCGGTATTGCGGAACGTGAGTTCAACGGTGAGATCAATGTTTTTGCCCCCGCTACCCTTACGATGGACCTCCCCGGTGGTCAGGGTTGGCGACTGCGAAGCCCGAGTATTTGGATTGAGTCCGACCTGGGGGTCATGGGCGACGAACGAGGTCTGACAATTGCTGGTGACCCGGTGGATCTCAGCAGTGCCGATGGGACGCAATACAGCACGTTTTACGTGGGCAACGGAAGTCTGGTTACCTTTGAAGCAGACATTAAGGGAATTCCCAAGTTTCTCGGCAGCGGGGGACAAGTTTTTAATGGAAAAGTGAGTCCCGGAAGTTCGCCGGGTATGATTTATTCCGAGGGTGATGTGACCTTTGGCAGCTCCGCGCACCTGGTCATGGAGATCTATCGCGGCCTGGAGGCGGATGGCTCCGATCCCTTTGCCGCACTCTACGGAACCGACCCGTTCGACTCGTTCGAGGTGGCCGGCTTGATCGACCTGGGCGGGGCGACGCTGGAGGTGATCTTCCAGGATGGTTTTCAGCCGGTCGCAGGCCAGAGTTTCCCACTTTTCTCAGCCTCCTCGATTCTGGGTCACTTTTCAACCATCATCCCGCGGGGCCTGCCGCAGGGCCTGATGCTGGATTCTTCCGGATTGTCGGGAGGCGTTTTGTCGGTAGCCGTCAGCCCCGAACCGCGTGCAGTGCTGCTCCTTCTTCTCGGCCTGGCCCTGCTGCCCCGCAGGCGGCGAACAAGGGTGTCGCGGTAGGTGTAAGCCCGCAGCGGCTTATGCCGCGGGGCGCAGAGGGCTGGATAAACTACCTGAGGTGCTAAAAACGCGGCAATTTCCTTGTTTTCCGGCCCCCATCCGCTTAAACTGAGGGGATTGCCTCTTAGAGTTCGGGGGATAGCTCGTGGGTAGATTAGCGCAGACCGCGCATTTTTCTGTAACACCGGTATCTGTAACATCGAGTCTCGGTTTGCGCCTCTCTGGGCAGGGAGACACGCACGTGATTGCGTACCGGAAGAGCCCCATGCCCAGAACCGCCGAGCCGACCTGCCGAACCTACCCGATCCCTCATGTGCATCCGCTTGCGCTCACGGGCCACCGAGAGCGACTCTGCCTGACGCTGCTGCTTGCCGCCTTCTTTTTTTGCCTGCTCCTGCTCCCGCAAACGGTACGGGGTGCCAACTGGTATGCCTTTCATCAGGTGGCCGACTACGGATCACTCGCTGGAAACTATCCTCTTGACCGCGAGTCATTCAAGGGCACTGAATTGTCGTGGCAGCACCCATTGGGCGTGCCGTCGATGAATGCCTCTGGCCAGGTAGCTTTTTTAGCAACCGGTGGTTCGGCATACGACTTGGCGAACTTCTGGCAGGATATCTTTAAGGGTGGCGTTGGATCCCTGCAAAAGCCCGTTAGTGCAAACGGGTTAAAACCTCACTTCCTTCTTGATCCATCGATTAACGACCTGGCAGATTTGGGCTATGCGGCCTGGGAAGCAGATTCGGAGTCCGCCTACGGACTTAGCGGTGTTTCGCGCATTGTTCGCTACAAGGAATCTACCAAATCGAACATCATTATCGCTGAAGGTGATCTTACGGATAACAGTGCCACGTTCCGAGCAGGCCGCGGTGGGTCGATCAATAACGCAGGGACAGTCGCATTTCAAGCCACGCCCCATTCCAACTCGCATGAGGAGGATTACGTGATGGCAGGGACCGGCGGCAACACTGTAGTAGTGGATGTTGTTGGACACCTGGAAACTTTCCCTTTTTTTTCGGTCCCCCCTCCAAATCCATATTTTTATCCCCCAGACATTCGAGCCTTTCCTTTAATCAGCGTCGACAGCCCCAATCTGGACGTCTTAAGAATTGATGTCGACACCGGCACGATCAAGGTGGGCGGCAGTCTGAATTGGACAGTGGTGGCTCAAGACGGTTCCTCAGAGTTCGTTCAGACGAACAAATACACCAAATCGATCAGCAACACAGCTGCCGTCTCCTTCGTAGCCAACCCGGTCGGACCTATCGATGAGGGTGTGTATGTGGCCGCAGGGGGTGCGCCGATGTTGGTGGCCGACACGAGTGGGGAATTTGATGATTTTGGTTCAACATCCGTGAGTGCCGCCGGGGTGGCGTTTAAAGCGAAAAAAGATTTGGGCGACTGGGGGCTTTACACGGGCCCCAACCCGTTGAGCGACAAGGTGCTGACCGCAGGCGACACCATCCTGGGCCACCCATCACCCGTGGATATTATCTCGATAAATCCGACTGCAATGAACGATAAGGGACAAATCGCGATGCGCGTGCTTTTCGAGGATAGCACACAGAAAATCGTCCGAGCGGATCCCTTTACGCTGCAGAGTGTCTACGAGACGGGGATGGCCATGGCGGCCATCAAGACCGAAGGCGATGCGTCGATGTTCCAATTGGTCGAGTTTGCCCCGGGCAACGAATCGCTCGCGTTCGATTTCGCCTTCCCGGCCGAGACCGGGAATCTGGTCGTCTCGCTCGGCGGACAGGTGCTCGTCGAACTCGATGCGCTCGCTGGAGTGGCCGACGACCTCACCCGCTTCGAGACCGAGGTCGATCTGGCGGCACTCTTTCCCGAGGGCACGAGCCAAGCACTGCTCGAGTTTCAGCTCTATAGCAACGACGCGACGGCCGGCCTGTACCTAGACAACATCGACTTTGCCTCGCTGGAGAACGGTGATTTTGCCAGCGGCGATCTCTCCGCCTGGCAGAGCAGTTTTGCGGCTGGCGATGGGGGCGGTGTGGCGGTCAATCCGTACGGCCCGTCCCCGGCCGTACCTGAACCGGCCACGCTGCTGCT
>JAUWIQ010000174.1 GCA_030605285.1 Planctomycetota bacterium | reverse complement strand
TCTGGTATGCGCAAGAACCCGGGGCAGGCTCTGCGCCGCCAGCTGGCTGCCATCATTTATTCTATTGGGGTCTACCAGCTATTACTACAATAACTCGCAAAAAAGGACGGAGCCGGAAAAATTAGCTGATTTATCGGATAAAATCCGGAAACACATGCTGCGGGCACTATTTTCAGGTGGATCCCACAAGTTATTGTAAACAAGCATCTTACGGGAATCCAAATCTGGGTGTCGTGGTCAACCGCGGTGGCGGGGCAGGCCCGAGAGAAAAATCGGGGTACCCAGCGACCCAAACAAACCGGGGTCGGATTGCCCCGAATCAAGAAGTCCCTCTAGGGGTTGCGGAGACGGCTCCGCGGTGAGGCGGGCGTCGCTGCGGCTCTCACAATGACGGGTCGTGGTCAGAAATGACGCGCAGCGAAACCAAAACCATGGGCATGCCATCGACCCAAGTCCGCAACCCAATCCACAAATCGTACCGCTTTCAGCGGGTAGCGGATTCGCCTGGAGAGACCGATTTGTTGCAGCGGTTAGGGCACTGCCAGTAGTTCTTAACCAACTGCCCGCGATCATGTTCCGGCGACCAGATCGTGGCACAATGCCGACACTGCAGCTTCACACGAACAAAATCGACCAAATCAACACCATATTTAGTCAATTCAGGTGACGTGCAACGCTTTGGACCCACAAGGCTCATCTGCGCGCCTTTTCAGCACCAGCCAGATCCGCCACCTTCTAGCCGGGTTGTTTTTCAAATTATTAAAGTAAGTAAGTAAGTAAGTGAAAATATTCTTTTATATCTTTGCTTTGATGTGCTGTTTTTCCACCGCGCTCGCTTTCGAACAACCGTGCCATTTTATGAGACGGGGAGTCTAAGCGATCTGCCGCATCGTGACCAGATCAGTTAAATAAACGGATAGGATGTTTTTCCTGCTAGATAAGCTCCTTGAAAACCGTGTCAAAACACCCATTCTTAGAATCCCTTCTTAATTCGCTTTTTGTTGAAGTCTATGGCAAACCACGCGGTCTCTGACTGCTGTTGGAAATGCTTTTCCCCTGTTTTAAAAGGAACCTACTATGTTACGCATTTTGAGGACTTTTTTGGCGGTGGCTTTTGTTGGTGGAAGTCTATGCACCGTTACGGGCGAAGAAAATTTTCGTGACATCAATCCTACCCATCCAATGTTTTCTGCCTTGGAGATTGGGCAGTTTATCAGTGTGCGTTGGGAACAGACCGGTTGCGTGATCTCGGACTGGGGAGGAATCAAGAAAATTGAGGCGATTGGCCCTGACTTCTTGGTTTATACCGAGACGGGTATGACGTATTACCTCTACATCAATCAGGTGAAATTGGTCGTGGTTCGGCCTGGGGGTCGCATTATCGATCCCGTAAAAAGCGGCGCTTTACAAGCACCTGAGGATCTCCTAGATCAACCCGAATCTTCGGATCAAACACCGGGCGCTACGAGAGAGGACGACTCTTCGGACGGCAATGGAGGGAATGCAGAAGGGCAAGACGCCCCCGAAAAAACAAAGAAGCCGGAGCAGCAACCTACAGACAATGAGGCAGATCCCTTCGGATAAACAGCTCGCGCCGAGGATCTGTTTGTGGGACGAATCGGGTGTAAGAAATTGGTGGATTCATGCGGATCTGAGCCTGCGTAGCACCTGAACGCTGGCAACAAGATCGCGGACTAGGATTTTTTATCGTGTTTTGTGCACGACTGGAGGCTCGAGGCCGAACTGAGCAGGATCGCAATCCAACGGGTATCGGGTTGGCTCTCTAGGGAAATCTTCACAACCATGGTCAGGGGCGCCGAGAGTACCATACCTATGGGCCCAAGAATCCATCCCCAGAAGACCAGGGTGACGAAAACTACCAACGTCGAAAGCCCAAGGCCCCGACCGAATATTCGAGGTTCAAGGATGTTACCAATCACCATATTGATAATGAGATAGCCCAAAACAATCCAGGCAGCTCCCTCCCAGCCAAACTGGACCAGGGCTAAAATAACTGCTGGAATCGCGGCAATAAAGGAGCCGATATTGGGCACGTAATTTAAGAGAAAGGCAAGCGTGCCCCAAAGAAACGGGTAGTCCAAGCCCATAAAATAAAGAAAGATGCCTGTGGAAGCGCCTGTCGCAAAACACATGATGGTCTTGAGCGCAAGATAGCGTCTCACGTCAGCGACAATGCGATTGAAATTCTGTCTCGTCTCTTGCGATCCTCCCGAAAGAGTTGCCAGCTTCGTCGGAAATCCCGCGGCCTCCAGGAGAATGAAAATCACTGTCAGCGCAATCAAAAAAGCACTGCCAACAGCACCTCCCAAACCGCTGACCATACCTCCTGCAAACTGGACTGCCGCACCCACATCGAGGGATTTCCGCATCGAGGAAACAATATCATGGCCGGAAAATTGTTCTAGTCCATGAAACACTTTGTATTGTTCCAACCATTTAAAAACGCTGTCAACGGTTCGCCTGAGACTGGTTTCATACGCTGGCAGATTTTGCGAAAAACTACTGATTGATGATCCCATCAAAACGACAAAACCGATAGCGATCAGACCTAGAACGGCGATCACTATGATAAGTGCCAGTACTGCGGGAACGCGCTTTGACTGAAGCCAATAGAGGCTTGGTGCGCAAACGATTGCGATAAAGATCGACAACAGAAAGGGCACCAGAAGGGGTGCTGCGGCCCGCATCCCCGCGACCACAATCACAAAAGCCGCGGCAGTGTAGAGAGTCCTTAAGGCACGGGATGAACCGTTGGCGCTAACCTGTGTCACGGCGCGACCTTTTTTACAGAGCTTTTACAGAGCTTGACGATTTACGCGATCACCTCGACGGACGCCTAAATGATTCTCTGCCTGATAAGGCAAGCGCCCGGAGAATTCTAGGCCATTGAGCCGAAATATAAAAGTCGCCCATCAGGCTGGTATCTTCGCTTGGGAAGTAATTCTGCCATGTTGCCAATCATGCCAAGATACTTGGACTCTTCCGCTGAAAATCGTGACCGGTTGATGGAAACGCCGCTGTCGAGGAAACGAGCGCCTCGTCGTATTGGCGCGTCGCAAACAGAGGATGGGACGGGCCACAAAACACAGGGAATCACGAAAAATAAGTGGTTTTTGCCTAACAAAGAATTCAACTCTTGCTTTTCCACGTGCGGGCAATCACGATGGGAACTTAGTCTGTCACGCTTGTCTCTCGCTACCTGTGACCGATCCACGGTAATTGTCGCCAAGGTGGCAAGCTGCCGGCCTCAAGTGAATATCAACCCTATCGACCTTAACCTTTCGACCGTGACGAGGAGATTGAACTATGGCCAAGCGCGTACCCGCAAGAACAAAAACAGAGGATTCCCACGAACTCGAACATCTGCAGGAAGAGTGGAAATGGTTTACCACCCTGGGATTGATACTTATTATTTTGGGTACTATCGCGGTGATCTACTGTTTCTTCGCCTCGAAAGCAGCCGTAGTACTGTTTGGTATCTTGATCCTTGCGGGTGGTCTCGCACAGATCATCAGTGCCTTCTGGGCGGGAAAGTGGAATGGATTTCTGCTAAATCTCCTCATCGGCATCGTTTATGTTGTTGTCGGCCTGTTCATGGTGGATGACATCCAACATGCAGTTCTCGTCCTCAGTACGTTGCTGGCAGCTTTTTTTATCATCAGCGGTATCTTTCGCATCGTGGCGGCCTTATCGGTGCAGTTTGCTGGCTGGGGCTGGGCACTGCTCAGTGGTATCGTCGCCGTGCTATTGGGAATCTTGATCTATAAAGGTTGGCCCTGGACTGGAGAGGTCATCATCGGGCTCTTCATCGGCATCGAAATGATCTTCAATGGTTGGTACTGGGTGATGCTCGGCAATGAGCTTAAAGAGCGCTGCGAAGCGTAGCGGCAAATCCGCCCCGCAAGATTTGTGGCTTGAAAATTTAGCCCGCTACTGAGACCACTACGGCAGGTTGATACCAAGCAATTGGACTTGGTTGCGACGCGACTTGCGTTCTGGGTCGTTGGCTGGGTCTTTTTCGACGACCCTTGGCGTGCGCTGCGAGGGATGCTGATTTTTCATAATACGATCCAGTACCGGGGAACGTTCCACCTCGTCGGCTGCGAGATCCGCGGCAACGGGCAACTGCATGCCTTGTTCTGGATCGGGGACCGGCGGGGCGAGAAGTGGTTCGGGCGGCACGATAGGATTGGCCGTTTCCGGTGCTTGCGCGCCGAGTCGAATCTGCCATCCCGTGCCGAGGGCTCGGTAGATTCCGATCAGACTGGTAACCACCGCCCCCTGACTTTGGGCCAACTTATCTTCTTCTTTGGTCAGATCTGATTGCAGCAGGAAAACACTGTTAAAGTTAATTTCACCCGCCTTGTATTTGAGCGTCGCCAGCCGCACCGATTCCTTGAAAGCCACCGCGCTTGAATTGAGATACTCTACCTGCTGTTGCGTTTTCAGAAAACTGATCAGCGCATCTTCCACCTCTTTGTTTGCTACCAGAATACGTTCCTGATATTCGATCGCGCGTTGTTGGAAAATAGAGTCCTGTGCCGCGATTTCATTCATGATACGGCCGTAGTTCAAAATGTTCCAGCGGAAGCTGGGATTTAATAGTCCGGCACTACTTCTGGGTTTGAAAAGCCGATCAAAATTTCGCGCCGAAATGCCGATTGTGCCATCGATGGAGAAACTCGGGTACAGCTCCGATGCGACGACGCCGATGCGCGCACTTGCAAGCGCCGCAGCACGCTCCACCGCGCGAATATCGGGTCGCCGACGAATCAAATCGGCAGGCAACCCCACCGAGACGATCGAGGGTACTGTGGGGATTGGTGTCTTGAGCGGGGGCACCAACTCGTCTAATTTTTGCGGTGGAATACCAAGCAAGACACACAACGCATTGGCCGACTGGCGGGCACCGATTTCAAGTTGTGGGATGCTGGCTCGAGTAACACCAAGATTGGATTCGGCTTGTGTCACATCGAGTTTGTCTGTTTCACCCGCCTCAAAACGGACTTGAGCAAGTTTCAGCGAACCCTCCTGAGATACAACATTCTGATGCGCATAGACGAGTCTCTGTTGGTAGGTCCGTATTTCAACGTAGGAGGTAGCCACCTCGGACAAAAGCCCTACCAACACCGCATCATAATCCTCGACGGACATCTCCAATTCGGCATTGGCTGCCTCCAGGTTGCGGCGTAAGCGGCCCCAGACATCCAGTTCCCAAGACAAGTTAAATCAGCCATTCCAGGTTTGACAGGTTCTGGTCAAAAATTTATTCAAAGCAAGTGGCAATGCCTTTCCCTTATTTTGGCTCTGAAGGACCGACAGATACTGGCTTGAAAGAGTTTGG
>JAUWIQ010000031.1 GCA_030605285.1 Planctomycetota bacterium | reverse complement strand
GATCGCAGGCGGTAAGCCTGACGGGTGCTCAGATTGGCATAAAGACCGACAGTTCCCATACCAAGGCCCGTATCCTCTCAATCTCGACCGATCGACTGCATGGCTTGCTCGATGCGGGGAAGATTGTGATTGCCGCCGGCTTTCAGGGAATCGATGAGGATTTCAACATCACCACACTCGGCCGCGGCGGTAGCGATCTGACCGCAGTGGCACTCGCCGCCGTGCTCAGCGCCGAAGCGTGCGAAATATACACCGACGTGGATGGCGTCTACACGACCGATCCGCGTCTCCTGCCAGAGGCCCGCAAGGTTTCGCAGATAAGTTACGATGAAATGCTGGAGCTCGCCAGCCTGGGTGCGGGTGTACTCCATAGTCGCTCGGTTGAATTTGCAAAAAGATACAATGTACCGATACATGTCCGCCACAGTTTTTCAGATCAAACGGGAACACGGGTTGCAGCCGATCCCGAAACGTCGAACCAAGCTGTGGGCGGAGCGGCACTCATTAAAAATGAGGCGCTGGTTACCGTCAAAGGAGTCCCCGATCGTCCTGGTACCAGCCTGGCGATTTTTTCGGAAATCGCTCAAGAACATATCACCGTGGATATGATCATCCAAAATGTGGGGGCGGACGGCAGAGCCAATATTTCTTTCACTGTGCTGGATGACGATTTGGCCACGACGCGGGGGGCCATCGAGCGGGCACTTGTTGAACTCGGTAGCGGCCATATCGAATCGAGTACCGACGTTGCCAAAATTTCGGTCGTGGGATTGGGTATGGCCGAGCAGACGGGAGTGGCGGATCGTATGTTTCGCACGCTGGCGAGTGCGGGAATCAATATCTTGATGATCACAACCAGTGAAATCAAAATTTCGGTCCTGGTAGATCGCGAACAAGCCCAGGAAGCTTTACGGACAATCCACGCTGCCTTCGAACTAGACAAAGCACCAACAACCACGGTCCTCAGCGAGACGGAACGCCGCAGGGATTCGGATGCGCTGGCGGTCTTTACCGACTTAGCAGGCATGGAGGGCCTCCGCGTCGATCGCGTTTTACTCGATGCCAATCAGGCCCGGATCACCATCAGCCAGATACCCGATAAGCCCGGGATTGCGGCCCGCGTCTTTGAAAAAGTAGCCGCCGAAGGCATCTTCGTGGACATGATCGTGCAGAGCTACAGCAGCGGGGGTAGGGCAGATTTGAGTTTTACTGCAACTCGGGAAAATCTGGCGGATTCGGTGCGTGTCGCCAAGCAGCTTGCCGAGGAAATGGGCTGTGGTGAGGTTACCAGCGGCACGGAAGTCGCTAAATTGTCCGTAGCGGGAATCGGCATGCGGAGCCATACCGGTGTGGCCATTCGTATTTTTCGGGTGCTTTCGACTGCCGGGATCAATATCGAAATGGTCAATACCAGCGAGGTCCGCGTGAACATCGTAGTTGCTGGAACATGTGGCGAAGAAGGTCTCCAGTGCCTGCAGGATGCATTCGCCGATGTACTGGTACGCTGAGTGTCTGCAACCGCTACTCGCCCAGTACGCTACTCGCCCAGTACGCTACTCGCCCAGTACATCGTTGAGTACTTCCTCATTGACATAGATCGGCAGGGGTGGATCGCAGCTGACAGCCACGGCAATCGCATCGGATGGCCGCGCGTCAATTTCAAGCAATTCTCCTTCATGCCGCCCACGTAATAGAGCGTAGTAGGTGTGCTCTCTAAGTTCACTAATGATCACATCCTGAAACTCCCCGTCCATCGATTCTACAAGATTGACCAGGAGGTCGTGCGTCGACGGGCGGGGAGACTCGTCCTCCTTGACCCGCCGATGAATACTGGTCGCCTCGAAAAGACCGATCAAGATAGGAAACATGCGATCGCCGTCAACTTCACGTAGATAAATGACTTGTTGGTCGTTGATGGAGTTGATGATAATCCGCGAGAGTTCCATTTGCATAGGCATTTGTACGACCTTTCCTGCTGGCAGCTAGGTATCTTTTGATTGCTTACCGGGTCACCGGTGGGTGCGAGCCGAACCGTCTCCATTGTATGCAGCGGACGGGAGACAAACCACGCCCCGATGTAAAAAATCGAGCGACTCTTCTGCTCGGGAAGCTCGGAAAAATCGCTCTGGTGTCAAACGAGCCAAAAAGCCCTACTGACCCCGCAGTTTTTCCAGCGTCGCCTGCTGGAAGGCCGACTGGCCTTGCAACGCTTCCAAAGACTGTCGCTCGCGAGCCACCACATCCTCCGGGGCACGCTTGAGGAAATTCGGGTTGTCCAGTTTTTTTTCCTTACTAGCAATCGCGCGCGCTAGACGTTCCAGTTCGCGATCGGTACGGGCTATCTCCGCTTCGATGTCGATGAGCCCCGCCAGATCGACAAAAATATCCATGCCAGGCAGGCTGCGGGAGGCCGCGATTGCGGGCGACTCGACATCAGGGCCCCAAGCAGTGGCGCGCGACGCAGCCATGGACTCAAAATAGGCCGTCATGGGCCGCAGTGATTCCGCCGTGGCCTCGTCGCAACGGACGGACAAATCAATCACTTTTTTTGGCGCAAGCTGCTGCCGACTGCGAATCTCTCGAACACCACCCAGCACTGCTTGAAAACGTGAAAATTGGAGTTCAATTTCTCTGTCCTGATGTGTTGAATCCGCTTCGGGCCATGCGGCAATGATGATGCTCTCCGCGGC
The DNA here is from genome assembly GCA_030605285.1 of Planctomycetota bacterium. The sequence continues at coordinate 7,662 of JAUWIQ010000031.1, read as the reverse complement.
TGGTTGGGGCACAAGACCGCGGCTTGGCGCAAGCTCGTGAAGATTTTGCCAGACCTCTTCTGTGATAAACGGAATGATCGGGTGCAGTAGTCGCAATAGCGTATCGAGTGTGTGGGCCAGCACGCGGCGGGCAAGCGGACCTTGCTCTTCGTCTTCGAATCGCAACTTGACCATTTCAATGTAAAAGCTGCAAAATTCGTCCCAGGCAAAGTCATATAACACACGGGCTACGTCTGCGTACCGGTACTGCTCCAACGCGACGGTGACATGCTCTGTCACGGTAGCCAGACGACTCAAAATCCAGCGGTCTTCCATGCGCAGTTCTGTGGTGGTTATCGCACCGGGCGTGTAACTTCCCAGATTGAGCATTGCAAATCGAGAAGCGTTCCATAGTTTGTTACAAAAGTTTCTCCCTAATTCAAATCGCTCGCTGGTCACCGCTGCTCGCGGGACCGCTTTGTCCTCTTCCGTTTGAGCCCATTGGGTGGAAAACCCTTGCTGACATTTTGGGCAATTCACCACCGGCAAGATTCGGTTCTTCTTTGTTTGTTCTACCAAGGTCTCACAATGAGGGCAGACAAATTCGATTTTCATCCGCGTATCCTGATTTTCTGTCGCCAGATGGGCAATTCCGAACCGGAGTGCATCGGCACCATACTTCTCGATGACATCCAGAGGATCGACGCCATTGCCTTTCGACTTCGACATCGTTTCCCCATAGCCGTCTAAAATCTTGGGGTGGATGTAAACTTCTCGGAAAGGAACGGCGCCCATATTATGGAGACCTGCCAGGATCATCCGCGCTACCCAGAGTGTGATAATATCTCGGCTTGTAACCAACACACTGGTGGGATAGAAGGTTTCCAGCGCGGCTGTTTTATCCGGCCAACCGAGTGTTGAGTGGGGCCAGAGTGCGGAACTGAACCAAGTATCCAGGACATCGTTGTCTTGCTTGAAGCCAAGCGCCTCCACGCGCGCCTGAATCTCGGTATCTTCATCCTGAATGCAGACGTGGAGCTGGGCGGGAATTGCTGAACCTTCTGCAGCGGCCTCAGCGGGGTGAACTAGGTAGGACAATTTATCTTCTTGTCTGGCTGGATCTGCCTCGAGGGCCTGCGTAATTTGCTCGAGAGTGTCTGCATCTTTGACTTCGCAAGACCATACCGGGATCCGATGACCCCACCAGAGTTGTCGGCTCACTGGCCAATCGCGCTTTTCGCTAAGCCAATCGAGATATCCCTTTTCATAGCGGCGGGGAAATATTTTTACCCGCTGCTGCTTGACTGCATCCATGGCCGACTGGGCCAGATGATCCATGGCGACAAACCACTGGTCAGCCAGATAGGGTGCGATTGGGGTTTTGCTGCGATCCGAATGCGCCAGATCGATGCGGCGATCCTCAACTTGCTCTAAGAAACCCGCGGCCTCCAAGTCGGCAACCACTTGCTGGCGGGACTCCATAATATTGAGCCCTTCGTAAGGACCCGCATTGCCATTAAGCGTACCGGTCGGATTGAGGATATTGATCCTCGGTAAACCCTGTCGCAAACCAACCTCATAGTCATTGGGGTCGTGCGCCGGAGTTATTTTGACACAGCCGCTCCCAAGCTGCGGCTTGGCCCACACATCGGCCACGATCGGTATCTCCCGATCCAAGAGCGGCAAACGTAGTCTGCGTCCGGTGCGAGCCATATCTCGGAGCTGCTCAAGACGGGGAAGAAGTTCTTGCCGCCGCTTCTGGAGATCCTTAAGCTGCGCTGCAAGTTCCCCTTTTTCTTTCTCGGGCGCGGAGACCAACTTTCCTTCCAATTCTGCCTCGACCTTCTGCAGTTCCTCAGCGGGTCGAGGATGGACCGCGACAGCCACATCACCTAAAAGAGTTTCTGGTCGGGTCGTGGCAATCGAAACAAACTGGGGTTCACCTGGCTCCGGATCGATCACCGGATAACGAATCTGCCAGAAGTGTCCGGCAACCTCCTCGTGAAACACTTCGTCGTCGCTGACTGCCGTCTGTAGGTACGTGTCCCAATTAACCAGGCGCTTACCGCGGTAGATGATACGTTCTTTGAAAAAACTGTAAAATGTATGGCGTACCGCCCGCGCACAGACTTCGTCGAGCGTGAATCGCGTCCGCTCCCAGTCGCAACTGCAACCCATCTGTCCAAGTTGCTCTAGAATCCGCCGCTCGTACTGTTCTTTCCAGGCCCAGATTCTTTGCACGAGTTGCTCGCGACCCAGATCGTGCCGGGATTTGCCTTCCTCTTCAAGCAGGCGGCGTTCTACTACGGCTTGTGTCGCAATGCCCGCATGATCGGTGCCGGGCATCCAGAGTACGTTGTATCCCTGCATGCGCTTGAAGCGAATCAAGATATCCTGCAACGTGTTATTCAGTGCGTGGCCCAGATGCAACGCCCCGGTTACGTTTGGCGGTGGCATGACAATGGAGTAGGACGCACGATCCGTAGCGGGTTCCGCATGGAAGTAGCCTTGCGATTTCCAATACGGATACCAACGCTGTTGTGCGGCATGGTGGTTGTATTGCTTGGGCAATTCTTCCCGCAATGTGTTTGTCATTCCGCTTGTTCGTCCTTGTAAAGCTTGTATTCAATGCTATCTACCAGAGCCATCCAACTGGCTTCGATGATATTTTCACTGACACCCACACTACCCCAGACACCCTCATCGTCCTCGCTCTCAATGATTACGCGGACCGCCGCTGCCGTACCCGCCTCGGAATTGATGACCCGCACCTTGTAATCTACCAACCGCATCTTGTCGAGATTCGGATAAATTCCCTGAAGTGCTTTGCGGAGGGCCGCATCCAGGGCATTCACAGGCCCATCGCCCTCAGCCACCTCATGACGCACTTTGTCCGCGACCCATAATTTAACAGTCGCCACGGTTGTCACCTGGCCTGAGCGATCGGTCTCGACGTCCACATGATAATTGATCCGTTCAAAATGCGGGTGGAACGTGCCCACACTCCGCTTGACCAAAAGATCGAAAGAAGCTTCTGCCGCTTCGCACTGATAGCCCTGATTTTCAAGATCGACAACCAGTGCCAGGATACGATCCATCAATTTTGGATCATCTTGGATGTTGTGCTTGGTGGTCATGGCAATGATATTGGACCGACCCGATAACTCGCTGACCAGAAAGCGTCTCTCGTTGCCGATCTTTTCTGGATCGATGTGTTCGTAACTACTGGGGACACGCCGTACGGCGTGAACATGCATGCCCCCTTTATGAGCAAATGCACTGGTCCCCCCGAAGGGCTGATTGGGAAGATAGCGCATATTGGCCGTTTCGTAAACAAATCGAGAAAGTTCCGTTAAACGCTCAACACCTTGGCTGTTTAGCACCGAGAAATCGCTTTGCTTGACCGCAAGATTGGCAATCACACTGATCAAATCCGCATTTCCACAGCGTTCACCGAATCCATTAATCGTTCCCTGCACCTGCAACGCTCCTGCAGATACGGCTGCAAGTGAATTGGCAACGGCCAAGGCGCAGTCATTGTGACAGTGAATTCCCACGGGCACCGCAAGGAGATCAATTGCAGCCATCATGAGCCTGTGAATCTCCTCCGGCATGTTCCCACCATTGGTATCGCAGAGCACGACCATCTTTGCCCCAGCGGTACTCGCCGCACGAATTGTTTCCGAGGCATAGTCAGAATTTGACTTCCAGCCATCAAAAAAATGTTCGGCATCGTAGATCACCTCGCGACCCTCCTGGCGAAGGTACGCGATCGTACTGCCAATCATATCCAGATTTTCTTGCTTGCTGACTCTCAACACTTCTGCCACGTGAAAATCGGAGGTTTTCCCGACAATCGTGATCACACTAGCCCCACTTTCAAGCAACGCCTGCATACCCGGATCCGCCTTGGGCTGGATACCACGGCGATGGGTCATCCCAAAAGCACAAACCTTGGTATTTCCCATATCCATCTTTTGGATGCGTTGAAAAAACTGAACATCCTTTTCATTCGATAATGGGTAACCACCCTCGATGTAATCCACCCCGATGCTGGCGAGTTTTTCGGTGATCAGGATTTTATCCTGCAGCGAAAAGTTGATCCCTTCACCCTGACTGCCGTCCCGTAAGGTGGTATCGTAAATTTCGATTTTTTTCATTTCGATTTTTTCATGGTGTTTTATTAAAAAACCCCGAGGCTTGCAGGCCTCAGGGTTCTTTGTATTCGTGGGATTACGGAAACACCTTAGGGCCATTCTTGTTGTCGAATCACAATCATGGCATGGGCACTATGGTTGCTCAACGCATCGAAAAACGAATCGTTATCCGTACCCTGCGGCGCGGAAGCTTCCCGCCTTTGACTCGCAACTCGCAACTGGATCATCGTCTGATTCCATCGAACAAACAAAATACATTAACAATAAAACAAGCATAAGAACGACAAAGGTTTTTGTCAATGCGTCGTACGCAGCGAGTCAAGGCCGTATAACAGCGACCGGGTGAGGAGCGTTGGCGTGGGGACCGGTTAAGCAGAAATCAAACCGCTTCTTCTTCGTAGGCTTCTTCGTATTCGTCCTCCTCGTATTCGTCCTCTTCGTCTTCGTCGTCTTCTTCGTATTCCTCTTCGTATTCGTCCTCTTCGCCGTCTGTCAATTCGTCCTCTTCGTACTCGACCTCTGCGGCCTCCAAATCACATTCGGCGGCCTCCAAATCCTCGGCACCCTCTTCCACCTCTTCGGTAGCATGTTCGGCATACTCAACTTCTTCTTCGGCAGTTGCGATCCTGATTCGATTTCGGCCAGAATTTTCCGCTGCCCCCGGTGCCTCCTCGCCTTGCTTCTGGGCCCATTGATCCGGGTCCATCAAAACCTCTCGTGCCTGGGATCCGTTGTAGGGACCGACAATTCCATCTTCGGCCATGAAGTCAATAAGTCGCGCCGCGCGACCGTAACCAACACCGAGCGAACGCTGCAGAAGAGACACACTTCCCCTCCCTTCACGCACTACCACATCCACCGCCGATTCATACAGGTCTTCCCTGTTTTTAAGTCCTGAGGCGGTTGTCTCTTCGGCGCTGGCCGGCTTCAACTGAACCAACTCGCGAACAAATTGTGGCTCATTTGTCGCAACACTATCAACGACCTGTGTGATTTCGCCATCGCTCATAAAAGTACCCTGCCCTCGGAGCAGCGTGCTGGCGCTCGGACCTAAGAAAAGCATATCCCCGTTGCCCAGCAGCTTGTCGGCCCCCATTTCATCCAGAACCACACGGCTATCTGTACGACTAGCAACCTGGAACGCAATGCGTGCCGGTAAATTTGATTTAATCAAGCCGGTAATCACATCGACAGTCGGTTTCTGCGTGGCAAGTACCAGATGGATTCCAACGGCACGACTTTTCTGAGCCAAACGAATAATATGCCCTTCGACTTCCTTAGCCGATGTCATCATCAGGTCCGCCATTTCGTCTGCAATAATTACCACATAGGGTAAGTGGCGGGGAATACTGCTGCGCTCTTCATCCGTCTCGGGTTGTATTCGATCCAGTAATTCTTCTTCGCCCAACTGATTGTAGCCGCTAACATGACGTACCCCCGCTCGTGCCAGCAGCGAGTAACGTTCTTCCATTTTTTCGACCGCCCATGCCAAAATCGCTTCCGCCTTTTTCATATCGGTAACCACCGGATGCATCAGATGGGGAAGTTTTTTGTAAGGGCTTAATTCCACCATTTTGGGATCGATCATGAGCATCTTAACTTCGTCCGGACGGCGCGTCATGACCATGGAAGCAATGATGGAGTTTAGGCAAACACTTTTTCCAGTTCCCGTGCGACCCGCAATAAGAAGATGCGGCAGAGTCGCAAGATCCACCGTGATAGAACGACCGGAGACGTCTTTACCCAAAAATATCGGTATTTTCATTTCGCGCCATTTGTTGCCATCTTCTTCCATCACCTCACGCAAACGAACCATGGCGCGTTCTGTATTGGGGACTTCAATTCCCACAGTATTTTTCCCGGGAATGGGTGCCACAATACGAACACTTGGAACCCGAAGCGCAATGGCTAAATCGTCTGCTAACCCGGTAATTTTTGCGAGACGCAAGCCCGCTTCCAGTTCGATTTCATACTGTGCGATGACCGGACCCGTTGCAATTTCCACAACCCGCACATGGAATCCGAAGTTCTCAAATGTTTTCTCCAAAATCTTCGCCTTGCGACGCACTTCTTTTTCGTGCGCTTTGTAGTGCATCTGTTCGGCGGGTAAGAGCAAATTGATGTCGGGTAGTTGGTAGTTCTCTAGACTATTTTCCTGACTGGCTGCTTCAAGAGACTCGATCATCGCCTTCCGCTCATCAGGTTTTGCGGGCTTTTTGATCCTCAATGCGGAACCGAGGCGACGCCGGCCGTTCTTGCCGCTTTTGCGGATCTGAACTGGAGGAGCTTGCTCCTCCTCAGATTCCTCTTCCTCGTATTCCTCTTCCTCCGAATCTTGCGCGCTGGCAACATCCTGTGTGTGCGTTGGGCGGCCGAGAATGCGGATCGACAATCCCTTGTCTTTTTCTTTTTCTACGGCAGTCGTTTCTTCCTTCGCCGAGGCTCCGCCACGGAGCGCACCCCAGACACCGAGAAGAATTCGTCTTGACCCGGAGAGACTGACAAAACCGGCCCGAAACACCGCGTAGTCGGTACACATCACCAAACCCGCCAACACAATGCTGGTTGCTAGAATATAGGCACCCGCCATCGCGAAATGCATCAGCAACAGGTTGCTACCGACTGCCCCGATGACGCCCCCAGCACCCACTTCCGGTCCTGCCCAGAACGATGGGAAAAACTGCCCTAGGAACATTGCGGCAATGGCAGTGAATCCCACTAAGGAAAAGAGCCAACCAATCAGCCGCACCAGGCGCTGATTGATCTCGCAGCGCATCAAAAGAATTGCATCCAAAGCTGCCAAGGAAAGAATCAGATAATAAGTGCCGACCCCAATGAGTCGAAGCAACAAATCAGCAGCCCAGGCCCCCGCCGGGCCGCAGAGATTGTGCGTCTTGGCCGCTCCAGGATAGACAAGTGCCCCAGACGAATTGCCCGGAGATGGATCGGACCGATGGTATGAGAATAGGGATATCGTCAAAAAGACGACCAACACAAAGAGCGCTAGTGCCAGGAGATCCCGCTTGATATCACGCTTCTCGAACATGGACGCGATTGCCTGCAAATTAAATGCGCAGCCGCTGACGCGGCCCTAGGAATGGCCAGGGGCGCGTCCATGCCCAACTCGTTGTCCAGTAAATCGTGTTGAGGAAAATATCGGCAAACCGCAAGGATTTGCCAGTTTTTATGTCGGTGTGGCTCTAATCTACTTGGCAGGCCGAAGAGCCACGAGCACTTTTGTAGCAAAATCACTCGGAGGCAACTCTTCCATCTGCCTACCCACAAGCTCCCCGCGGGAAGTCTAGCACCGCATGGTTGAAAAAATTGTTTTTTGGGAGGAGCAGATCCTAGAAACGTGGATTTTCGTCAATCCGTGAACGTTTGTAGGGATTATGCGGGCACTACAGTCCCGTAGGCCCAGACTTTAAAGGGGTCCTTGTGGGTGCAAAAAGAGCGATCCAGATTTCCCTTTACCGTGCTATTTTAGCGGTGTCTGGGACAGAGCGCTCACCAACAGGAAATACCT
>JAUWIQ010000148.1 GCA_030605285.1 Planctomycetota bacterium | reverse complement strand
ATTGCCTGCCATTTTCTGTCGCGGGTAGCAAACGTGTAAGCGGGCAATTCCTGGCGTATATTGGGCCGGTTCGTGGGGACTGCGACCACATGCGCGTTGTAGATTTTTTTCAGTTCCCGACGGCTACTGATGACGGTGCCCGACATACCACAGAGTCGATGGTATCGTCTGAAATAATCCTGGACCGTCACGCGGGCAGCCTGGCCTGTTTCCACGGTGATCTCAACGCCCTCCTTGGCCTCAACGGCCTGATGGATGCCCGCCCGCCACTTGCGGCCTTCGGAGAGTCGGCCTGTGAATTCATCGACAATCACAATCTCGCCATCACGAACCACGTACTGGCGGTCGAGGAAAAACTCGCGGGCCACCTTGATGGCCTGCTCAATATATTCGTAGATGCTCACCATGCCGACATCAGCCAGCGCACCGGGATGCGGAAGATCGCGAACCAACCGACGACCGGCGGTGCCAAGTTCCACGGTTTTTTTTTCATGATCGTAGTCATAGTGCGTTTCTTCCTCGAATTGAGGGGCGACTTTCGCACTCCAGCGATACGCCTCGACCGCTGCCTTCTGCTCGGCCGTGGCGGCGGCACTGATGATCAGCGGGGTGCGGGCTTCATCGATCAAGATGCTGTCCGCTTCGTCGACAAGCGCAAAATAAGGTGCGCGTTGGACCGCCTTTTCGTGCGATGTGTTCGCCTCCTGCCCAAGCATGATGCCAAGCAGATGGGAGGGTTCCTGCTGGATGCGGCGCTGTAGCAGGCGATCGCGGAGAAAATCAAACCCAAATTCTTTGGCGGTCCCGTAAGTCACGTCGCAGGCATAAGCGGCGCCGCGCTGATCTTGGGCCATCGCCGTTTCCACGACACCGACCGAAAGTCCCAGACATTCGTAAATAGGTCGCATCCATTCGGCATCGCGGCGGGCGAGATAGTCGTTGACCGTGGCGATGTGTGCGCCCTGTCCGCTCAAAGCAGCTAAGGCAACGGGTAGTGTGGCGGTCAGTGTTTTGCCCTCGCCGGTCTGCATTTCCACGATGGAACGATGATGTAAGAGGATGCCGCCAATGAGCTGGACATCGAAGTGTCGCATCCCGAGGTGCCGGTCGGCCGCCTCGCGAACCAGGGCATAGCACTCAGGTAGCAGGCGGTCCAGCGATTCGCCGCTCTTGGCACGGTAGCGGAGTGAAAGGCAGCGCTTGCGCAATTCCACATCGCTCTGGGCATCCAGGGCCTTGGCGCACGCATTGATTTTTGCGAGCAGATTCCGAGTACGGGTGACGAACATCAGGCTGCCCCCAGCCCTTCTCGGCGGCGAGACGAGAAATGCCGTTGGAGTCGGTGCGCGGAAATAGCACACAAACAGCAGAATCCAAGCAGAAAAAAGCAGGCCGCTGAGGAGCGCTCAGTGGAGCGCTCAGTGGAGCGCTCAGTGGAGCGGCGCAATACCGCTTGGGATGTAACGGACTGGGCCACTGTCCGTTTGAGAACCGTGCTGGTCAAATCGTCCATGTACGATGACATAGTCCCCGGCCTGATAATCCTCAAGTGTGGCGTTGGCAGCTAAATTAACACTGCCCCCGTAGGCGTCCTTTTGACCGTGGGTCGGAATGTAATGCAGTTTCCATTGCCGCGTTCCTGCTGCATATTCTAACCGACCTTGTAGGCGAGTGTAATCCTTGGCGTGACCATAACGGGCGGTTCGGGGCGTTGCGTTGGGCGTGATCTCGCGCCGCGCAGTTACATTTGTCGTGGGACGTGGCGGGCTGGCGGTATTTGCAGTGGTGTTCGTTACACTTTGTTTGGGAAGACTGGCCAGATCCGTTCGGGGTGTAGAAGTCGTGCCGCTCGACTCGGTCGCCGTCGGTGGACTGGAGGACCAGCGGAGGCCCCCTGCGGATGTCGTGGGGGCGGGGTTGGTCAGGGGGGCTTGGTTTCCGACGGCCTGAATCGGACCCCCTGCAGTGGGTGGAGTGGCGGTGACCGCGATCGGTTGGGCCACATTTTTCTGGTGATCGTAGGGTGGGATCGGTTGTAAGCGGCCGCTGGTGTTGGGTTCGGTTTGCGATGCCGTGGAAATCCAATGATTTGGCGATGTCTGGGCCTGATTGAGGTTTGCTTGTCCCGCTGCGGTGCCCGTGTTGGACCCGATCGGTACGAGCGGTGGTGCTGTTCTGCCCGGGCCGCTGTAGTAGGGATCGGAAGAGGAGTGCACGGCGGCCGCCCCGGTAGGTGGTGGTGGGATGGTCGTGCGACCAAACGGATCGACGCCGACACCAGGTCCCTGTTGACATCCACCGAACAGAGCCAAGGCTGCGATCGGCAACCAGACAGATGGCCGCTTCATCGACAGACTCCTTTTAAACATTGGTTCTAACTCGACCTACCGTGCTTAACAGAATGGTACACTGGGGTCCACAAAGCGGGGGGTACCATAGCGAATTGGCAACCTGTGTCCAGGCCGATTTTGAGGATGCAATTTCCTAGCCTCTTTTGGCAGCCGCAAAAAACATCGATCGGCATGCACCGCTAGCGTTGTGGCGGCTGGGATGGAACTGAGCGGCCCCATGCCGCAGCGAGGTTTCTGACTGCCGAAATCTGAGAACGGTTCCCTTCTTGGATCGCTGCGCGGGGGGTGCACTGAGAAACTCGCATGTTTTTTACAGAATGGCAAACAGCGGTTTTCCATTGTTTGACAATCCCGAGTCCCATGCCGGCGTGATGTCGATCTCCAAGCAACAACTCACGGCGGAACTCAAAGCCGAAGCGAGACGATTAGGCTTTGAGCTTGTCGGGGCTTGTCCTGCGGTTTCACCAGGCGGCTTGCATCACTTGGCCCAATGGCTCGAGGCGGGTTATGCCGGGCAGATGCATTATCTCAGCGACCGCCACGAGGCCTACGGCCATCCGCGTTCTCTCCTCAGCGGGGCACGTTCTCTGCTGATGCTCGGCCGCAACTACCGCACCTGCGAGCCTGCGTCGGTTGCCAGCGGTAGTGGCCGCATTTCCCGCTATGCCTGGGGTCGTGACTATCACGATCGGATTCACGAAGATCTGAAAAAGTTGGTTGCACTGCTGCAAGCGAAAGTAGCAAACGCCGCGGTCCGAGGGGTCGTGGATACGGCCCCCCTGTTGGAACGTGAATTTGCCCAACATGCCGGGCTGGGTTGGATCGGGAAAAACACGCTGCTGCTCAATCAACAGGCGGGCAGTTGGTTTTTTCTCGCGGCCTTGGTGACCGATCTGGAACTCGAGTACGACGCGCCGCAGGGCACAGACCATTGTGGCACCTGTACCGCGTGCCTCGACGCCTGTCCCACCGATGCCTTTGTCGCGCCCTATGTCCTCGACAGCCGCAAGTGCATCAGCTACCTGACGATCGAATTGCGGTCGTCGGTGCCTGAGGAATTAAGAAGCGGACTCGGAGAATGGGTTTTTGGCTGCGATGTCTGTCAGGATGTTTGCCCTTGGAATCATCATGCCCCGGTCACGCAGGAGGCGGACTTTTATCCGCAGAACCCAAGTAATCCGCTGCCACTCCTGGAACTTTTTGATCTCGATGACGTGGAGTTTCGCGCGCGTTTCCGCAACACGCCCCTCTGGCGGGCCCGCAGACGCGGGCTCTTGCGCAACGCGGCGTTGGTGCTTGGCAATCAGCCCCACGCCGCCGCAGCGGGGGCCCTCGTGAGGGGCTTAAATGACGCGGAGCCAGTTGTCCGCGGGGCCTCGGCCTGGGCCCTGGGTCGGTATCCGCCCGCGGCCGCGTTGAGGCCCCTCCGCAACCGTCTGGCGGTCGAGACGGAGGGCGAGATTTGTGGTGAAATTTCCCGTTCGCTGGCTAGGCTCGATGGGTAGCTGAAAAAAGTTAGCTTGGACCGCAGCTTGCCTTGGCCGGATCTTTGACTATCCCGCCTGGCGTTTCAGCGGCTTCGGCTTCGGCGGGGGGATAACGACCGGGTAGGTCTTCCGCATAGTGGACTTGGAGTACTTTTTGCCAGTCCTCGGGTGTCCGCACCCGCACAAACGCATTGCGGACTTCGGTCGGCTCGGGATGCATGCGGGAATATTTGATGCCGAATTTTCGCATCAACTGGCAGCAGCGGACCGGACCGTGCAATTCACTCGCCAATTGGTAGGGTGTACGGATCACATCCCGTTGGGCGTGGAGTGTGGGCGGGGGAGGAAGCGGATCGCCCTGCAGCAGTGCGGCCGCTTGGGAGAAAATCCAGGGGTTGCCGATGGCTCCGCGGGCCACGGTCACGCCGTCTACGCCCGTTTGCCGGATCATTTCCAGGCAAGCCTGCGGTGAGAAAAGATCGCCGCTGCCCAGGATGGTGCGATCTGGTACGTGCTGTTTCACTTCGCGGAGAAAGTCCCAGCGGCTCGGGCCGTTGTAACGCTGAGAGACTGTGCGACCATGTACGGTGATGCCGCTGACCCCACGGGCAAATGCGCCATCGAGAATTTGAAAAAAGTTGTCCCGGCTTTGATTGCCATCGTCAATCCCGCGCCGCATTTTGACCGTCACGGGCACATCGGCGGGTGCGGCCTCGCGAACGCGCGAAACGATCTCCAGGGCGACCTCTGGCTGACCGAGGTGGAATCCGCCTCGACAGCGGCCCAGGACTTTCTTCACGGGGCAGCCGAAGTTGATGTCGATCACATCGAAACCAGATGCCACGAGCCGCTCGGTAGCCGGACCGAAATTATCCGGGTCGGCCCCCATCAACTGTCCGCCTACGGGGTGTTCCTCGTCGGTGACCTGAAGATAGCGCCGCGCCTTTGCACCTTGGCTCACTTCCACCACGAAACGGTCGAGCATCACCTCGCAAAGCGTGTAGGGGGCACCGAGTCGGCGGGCAATCACCCGCATCGGCCAGTCGCTGTAGCCCGAAAGCGCGGCCTGCACTACCGGGAAATCAATTCGGAGGTTGCCTAACTGCAGCGGTTGCATGCTTCTCTTTCAAGTCGGGAAACGTTCAAGTGGGCTTACCCAGTACGGGACAGGTATCAAACCACTCACGACCTTGTCTGCGCATCCAATCGATCGACTCGCTGGGACCCCAGAATCCCGGTTCATAAATGTGGAGAGCGGGCTCTCCGGTCTCCTTCCAGGCCCGCAGAATCGGATCGATAATTTTCCACGAATGCTCTACTTCGTCGCTGCGGGCAACCAGGCTCGCATCTCCTTCCAAGGCATCCAGCAGCAGAGGCTGGTAGGCATCGGGCAACTGCCCGGAAAACTCACGCGCGAATTGGAAGTCGAGTTCGGTCATCCGCAGTTTCATTTCGTGGTCGGGTACCTTGGTCTGGAAATGCAATTGGATCCCCTCGGCCGGCTGAACCTGCACAACCAATCGGTTTGCATCGATCGATGCGTGGCGATCGGTGACAAACATACTGTGCGGCGGCTGACGGAATTGAACCACGATTTGGGTGGTACGGCAGGACATCCCTTTGCCGCTGCGGAGATAGAACGGAACCCCCTGCCATCGCCAGTTATCGATGCTCAGATGTATGGCGGCAAAGGTTGCCGTCTGGCTGCTGTGATCGCCACCAGGCTCCGAAAGGTAGCCATCGAACTGGCCCCGCAACGTCCGTTGGGCCACTTCGGCCGTATCGAGGTGTCGTACCGCCTCGAGTACTTTCACCTTTTCGTTTCGCACCAGATCGGCATCGAACCGCACCGGGACCTCCATGGCGGTGACCATCATCAGCTGCAGCAGGTGGTTCTGGAACATGTCGCGCATTACGCCCGCCGCGTCGTAATAGCCGGCGCGGTGTCCCACGGT
>JAUWIQ010000019.1 GCA_030605285.1 Planctomycetota bacterium | reverse complement strand
GCCCGCACCCATTTTTGCCCATCTCGCGCCGGACGGCCGGGCAACGGGCGGACATCGCCCGGTTCTCTGGGCGTGATCTCGAGATCCGTCGACTCCAATGAACTGGGCCTTCAGGTCGAACGGGTCTCCTCTGGGAGTCCCTTGATCGTAGGCGTCGCTGGCAAATCGTCTACCTTCCGAACAACAAAACTACTCCGGGTACTCGGCCACTGCGAACAAACGCTGGTTTTTGCAATTGCAAACGCTCCCCAGCTTATGTTCTGCCTTGCTCATAGACCGCCTGCAATAATGACTCCACATTCGAATACTTTTTCTTTTTTTCCAGCGCACCGTCGAGCAGACGACGAGCATCCTTTTCCGAGTGTCCCAGGCTCAACAGAACCGAAAAACCCTCGCTGACAACATCCAATTCCACGCTGGCAGTCCGCAGATCCTCTTGACTGGCCAAGAGAGCAAACTTGGGCACCTTTCGTCGCAGCTTGGCCACAATCCGCTCTGCTGTAGCCGGGCCGATTCCCGGCAATCCTGACAGACCTTTGATGTCCTGCTCTTCAATCGCAGTTGCCACCTCTCGAACCGGGCGCACCATAGCACGAAGGGCCTTTTTGACACCGACACCATCTACGGAGCAGAATAGATCAAAAAACTCGCGCTCCGCCTCATTGAGAAATCCGATCAACCGTGGCGTCAACCTTCCCTGCATCGGGTTGCCTTCCAGGTAGTGAACCGTATGCAAGCTGATCTCTTTGTCGAGTTGTGACTGCAATTGTCGTCTTGCAAACTCAGGAATGTATATCTGGTATTCGTAAGCCTCCACTGCGAGCGTCAGCACGTCATCACCCACGGACAACAGGCGGCCTTTGATCTTGGTAATCACGTCAATCACACCTTAAATCTGTATGGTTTTGCATGCCAGATAATGGTGACACAATGCAATCGCCAATGCATCGGCCACATCTGGCGGTTCGGGAAGGATCTTCAAGCTCAATTCGCGCCTGATCGCCATCTGGATTTGTGCTTTGGGAGCTCGTCCATTTCCTGTCAGAATCCGTTTGACCTGCGTAGCGCTGTAGCTGTGAACCTCCAGTCCCGCCTGCGCGGCAGCCAGACAGATGACCCCCCGAGCATGGCCCATCAGAATCGAAGTCCGCGGACGCTTGTAGTGGCTAAAAAGTTCTTCCAATGCCACCGTCGTCGGCTCATAGGAAGCGATCACCTCGACGATTCCTTGATGGATCTCATGCACACGATCGGCAAGACTGCCTCGGGAGCGACCACGCACGATGCCCGCTTCGCAAACTCGCAATGTTCCGCTCCGGACTTCCAGGACACTGTATCCGGTAACATTCAATCCGGGATCAATTCCAAGGATTCTACCTCGCTGGTCGCTGCTTTTCATGCCGCTTATCCGAATCCTTTCCTTGACTCTCTCCTTACTGGGATGTAACAGTCCAGTCCGTCCCTTCGGCACGATCTTCCAGAGTAATTTGGAGAGCCGCTAGCGCATCACGAATTGCGTCGGCTGTCGCAAAATCCTTTTGGACTCGCGCGGCTTTTCGCAACTCAATCAGCAGCTGCATCAATCCATCGAGCGCAGTTTCTGGATTATCCCCCTGGTCATCGAGATTCCAATCGGTTTCATCCGCCCGATCTTCCACTGAAATTTTCAGTTGTCCGAGACCATCACGTATCCGATCGGCCGTCACAAAATCCTTTTTCCCCCGTGCTGCAGATCGCAACTGAATCACCAATTGCATCACACCGTCGAGGAATTCCGAGATTTCGCTTTCGCCACTGCTTGCGGGTGGACTGATAAAAAGTCCCAACGTGAGACACAACTCCCGCAACGTGGAGATTCCCTGCTCGAGAACTGTCAGCGATTTCTCGTCACGATCGCTGGGAGATTCGAGTTGGCCGTCATCGATACATTTATTCAATAACCGCACCATTTCAAAAAGGCTGCCTACAGCCCCGCCGGTGTTGAAATCGTCGTCCATGGAAGACAGGAATTGCTTGCGGATCTCCACCACCTCGGCCATGCTTTCCGACGCCTCGAGGGCCCCCTTATCCCGCAAATTGGCCGCTTGCACATCATAAAAACTCGTGCTCATAATTCGCTCATAACGTTTAAAGAGCCGATAGAAGGTTTCCAAACCTGCCGCGGCCTCTTCGATCGCTGCTTCGCCGAACAAGACCGTGCTACGGTAGTGAGTCCGCAGCAGGAAAAATCGGATCCGCTCACCCCCCTGCCTCGCAATCAGGTCGGCCAGTCCACCGGCCCCCTTGGAACGGCTCATCTTTTCTCCACCCGCGGACGAGGAATCTTCCCGATCATTGCGACCACCTATCTTGCCTGTTGTGGCCGCCGCCCGTAACAGTCCATTGTGCATCCAGATTTTTGCCATCGGCTTACCATGACAACACTCGCTCTGAGCAATCTCATTTTCGTGATGCGGAAAAATCAAATCGATTCCACCGCCATGAATATCAAATGTTTCACCTAACAGACCTCGACTCATTGCCGAACACTCGATATGCCATCCCGGGCGGCCCGGACCCCAGGGACTCTCCCAAGAGGGTTCCTCTGGTTTCGCGGACTTCCAGAGAGCAAAATCAGCAGCGGATCGTTTCTTGGCTGCAGCCCCACCCCCTTCACCCTGCAGTCCCTCCACAGTTCGATTGGTCAACTTGCCATAGTTCGCATCGCGCCCAACATCAAAAAATACATCGCCCTCCACTTCATAGGCATAGCCTTGATCGATCAGAGACTCTGTCATCTTGATAATATCGCCCATGCTCTCGGTCGCCCGGGGCATTTGATCGATAAGATCAACTCCCATTCCCTCCAGATTTAGCATGTAATCGGCAATATTTTCTTCTGCCACTTCGGCCATCGAAAGAGATCGCTCCGCTGCCTTATTGATCAATTTGTCATCCACATCGGTAATATTGACCACCCAGGTGACTTCGTATCCGCTGTAGGATAAATAACGTTTGATCGTATCGAAGATTACGGGTCCAACCATATGGCCGATATGCGCTTTGTCGTAGACCGTGGGGCCACAAAGATAAATACCCACCTTGCCAGGCACTACCGGCTGCAGGAGTTCTTTCCGTCGCGTGAGCGTGTTGTATATCCGAATGGAACTTGCGATCTGCTCATCGGCCGCAACTTGGGTATCGCTGGTGGTAGCTTTCATCACGTCCCTTCTAACAACACAACACACTGGGCTGAGATCGTCTCACTCTTACCGACTGGGCCCACACCCTCGCCCGTCTTGGCCTTGATGCCAACGGCTTCCGGTGCAATTTCGAGCAGTTCGGCCAAATGTCGACGCATCGCATCCGAAAAAGGTGCTAACTTGGGTTGCTCGGCAAACAGGATACAATCCAAATTGACCACGCTGAAACCAGTTGCCACCACCTGCTGAAAGACACTGAGCAACATTTCTGAGGAATCGCGATTTTGATTTTCGGCAGCGGTATCTGGAAACAACTGGCCAATATCTCCAAGGGATGCCGCGCCAAGCAGCGCATCGGTAACGGCATGCAGCAATACATCCGCATCACTGTGACCGATCAACGCTCGATCGTGCGGAATCTCCACGCCACCGAGTCGCAGCGGACCGCCTGGGCCCAAACGATGTGTGTCATGTCCTATGCCAACGCGCAGATTACTCGTATCTGACCCTCCTTTATCGGAACGGGAGGATTATACAAGAACCTGAAAAAAGCGGCAACGCGAAGCCTTTTTCGCGATACTGGCTGCAAAAATACCTCGGAGCAGATTCTTCCAGTAGTTTGGCCAAGTTACTAGGCCACCTGCAACGGGTCTTCTATAATCGCCGAGATGCAAACGATTGAAATCGAGCAACTCACCAAGACATACCGTATCTACCAAAAAAAAGAGGGGTTGCTCGCATCAGTGCGCGGCTTGTTTTCACGCGAATACCGGCAGGTCGAGGCGGTGCGGGGAATCAGTCTAAGCGTCGGCCAGGGAGAGTTTGTGGCGTTCCTGGGCCCGAACGGTGCCGGTAAGACCACCACGCTCAAACTGCTCTCGGGTGTGATCAATCCAACCCGCGGCACGGCCCACGTTTTGGGGCATGTCCCCTGGCAACGAGAAAATGCGTTCCGACGCCGGTTTGCCCTCGTGATGGGACAGAAAAACCAACTCTGGTGGGATTTGCCGGCCCAAGAATCCTTTCGACTGCACCAGCAGATTTATCAGATTGAGCTGGCGACCTTCAATAAGACTCGTGACGAACTTGTGGATCTACTCTCAGTCGGGTCGCTGTTGGGTCAACCCGTCCGCGAACTATCACTGGGCGAACGTATGAAAATGGAATTGATTGCTGCCATGCTGCATTCGCCGGAGGTCTTGTTTCTGGACGAACCAACGATTGGGCTCGATGTGATAGCGCAACATAATATCCAGAACTTTCTCCGCTACTACCAGCAACTGCGAAAAATTACGATCCTCTTGACCAGCCATTACATGAAGGACGTTGTGGCCCTCTGCAAACGGGTCGTGATTATTGCCCAAGGGTGTATCGTACATGATGGTTCGCTGGCAGAGATTGTTGATCGCTTCAGTAAACATAAAATCGTAACGCTCCTGTTTGCGGAAGACACTCTTCCCCCTGACTTGGAGCGTTATGGCGAAGTACTCCAACTTGAAAATCCGCGTGCGAAATTACGGATTGATCGAGGTGTGGTGACAGATGTCCTTGCCGCAATTTTGCAAAAACATCCAATCCAGGATGTCAGCGTTGAAGACCCCCCTCTGGAAGAGGCGATTGCTGAAATGTTTTCCATTGCCGAAAAGAACATTGCCGATCAAAATGCGTCTAGGGCAGCCAAGTAAATTTGCGAATTCGCGGTGCATCCCCTTTTTAAAACCGCGTTGCTTTTTGTAACCTTTGCAATCCGACCATTCTGATCCCGCAGAAAGATTCCGCAACGAGTCCAAGTCGACTTCTCGCGAAAAAAGGCATCTTGGGTCATGACGCTGACACAATTTACGAAGACTCCCACGCGAGCCCACATACTACAAACCAAGCTGGCAACGTGGTGGACGATCTTGCGGATATGCCTTGAAGAGAGACTCGTCTATCGGGGGGATTTTGCGCTCGGGACGTTGATGCGATTTCTTCCCATCGTCACTCAGATTTTTCTCTGGGGCACTATTTTCGAAACCGTTTCAGGAAAGATTGCGGGATACAGTTATCACGACTTCATTGCCTACTACCTGCTCACCATGGTCACTCGAGCATTTTCCAGTATGCCGGGACTTGCCTCCGGTATCGCAACTGAAATACGCAATGGCACGATAAAAAAATACTTGATCCAGCCTATCGATATGATCGGATTTCTGCTGCTCAACCGAGTGGCCCACAAATTAATCTACTATGGTGTGGCCATCGTACCCTTCGCAATCGTGTTTTTCCTCTGCCGGGGATTTTTTCCAGTGGCCCCCGATGGGGAAACGATTTTGGCCTTCGTATTCTCGCTGTTTTTGTCATTTTTATTGGGCTTCTTTCTAGAGGCTACGATCGGGCTGATCGGCTTCTGGTTCCTAGAAGTCAGTTCTCTACTGTTTATCTACATGCTCTTTAGTTTCTTTTTCTCGGGACATATGTTTCCGCTCGACATTCTGCCAGCTCCCTGGAACTCTGTTGTCGAGGCCACGCCACTGCAATACCTTGCCTATTTCCCGGCGGCAGTCTGGCTGGGAAAAATAGAGGGCAATGAGCTCATTCGAGGCCTTTGGATCGAAGCCGCCTGGGTCGCCTTTTTCATGATGACCTGTCGTCTGGCGTTTCATCGAGGTGTAAGAATTTACAGTGGATTTGGCGGTTAGTGACTTAAGGCAAATTGAAATCAATTCCTATGGCATCAGCACCTATTCCAAAAACAAATCCCGAGCAATCCCGCCAGCCTTCCTACCTGCGCGTAGGTCTAACCTTTGCCCGCAACAGCTTAGTGCGCGAAATGACTTTTCGATCTAATTTTCTGATCGAAGTGGTATCTTCCCTTTCTTGGATGTTCATGAATTTAGGATTTTACCTTCTGATTTTCACTTACACCGATGTGATTGGTGTGGCCACTGGATGGACGCAATACGAATTTCTGGTCTTCTTTGCCACCGTTGCCATCATCAATAGCCTGGTCCAGACATTCTTTATGCCCAACATGGAAGAATTTAGTGAACTTATTCGAACTGGAAATCTTGACTTCGCACTCCTCAAGCCGATCGATACCCAGTTCCTTGTGTCCCTGCAAAAAGTCAATTGGGCGAGTCTGGGCAACACAGTTTTTGCCATCGTGTTGCTGTTCTTTTCTGTCTCGAAACTACACCAAGGGCAGCCGGGCAATACGCTCCATCTATCTCAAATATTGGTTTATCCGATTTACGTTCTCTGTGGCGTGGCGATACTCTACAGCCTGATGATTACACTTTCCTCGACCAGCATCTGGTTAGGACGCAATCAGTCCCTCTACAATTTCTGGTTCTATATTACGAATTTTTCCCGCTACCCAATGGAGATTTATAGCGGTCCCCCCGGTGGCGCTCGCCGTTGGATCGGCGAATCTCTGAGAATGTTTTTTTCCTATGTGATTCCAGTCTTGATTGCGGTCAATGTTCCTGCCCGTCTGCTAGCCAAGCCTTTGGACCCCAGCAATCAAATGCTGGCGATCTTTGCACTCTTTGCCACGGCCGCCAGCCTGCTGGCTTCTCGGGCAATCTTTTACTGGGCCCTCCGGAGCTATCGCAGCGCTAGTAGTTGAATTCAGCGGGGATTGCCAGCGGCTGATGATTCATGCACGATATATCCTCTCCCAAGACATCCCGCCTATCGAATCATGAAACTTGCCTTTAGTAGCAACGCCTACATGCACTTCTCCATCGAGGAGACGATCGCCAGAATTGGCGACTGCGGTTACAGCGGTATCGAAATCCTTGCCGATGTCCCCCATGCCTGGCCCGCGGGTTTGCTTGAGGAGCGCAAAGATTCGATCAGAGAATCTCTTGCTCAGTACAAACTGACAATATCGAACATCAATGCCTTCATGATGAATGCCGTAGCCGATCCGCGACAGCCGTACTGGCATCCTGGCTGGACCGACCCGGACCCCCATTATCGTGCCATTCGTCGCGAACACACAAAACGGTGTTTGCAGTTGGCCGCAGACCTCGGTGCCCGAAACATCACCACCGAACCGGGAGGACTACTCGCGCAGGAACAGTCCTGGCAACAAGGCGCTGATATTTTTTATGAGGAATTGATGCCCTGTATCGAATTGGCCGAGCAGCTCCAGGTCGATCTGTTGATCGAGCCCGAACCGGAACTCCTGATCGAAACCTTTGGCCAATATCTTGAATTTGTTGACCGGATCGACTCGAAGCGGGTTGGACTTAACTTCGATATCGGGCATGCGTATTGCGTAGGCGAGGACCCACAGGACTGGATTGCTAAGATGCAGACGCACACACGCCACTACCACTTCGAGGATATCGCAGCTTCCCGTGTACACGCCCATCTCATCCCGGGACATGGGGCGATCGACTTTGCGGCCACTTTGCGTGAAATCAGCAAAACCGGATACGACGGCTGGATCACGGTTGAACTTTATCCGTACATCGACAATCCAGATCAGGCGGCTCGAGAAGCGCAGGCCTACCTGCGAGAGTCCATGAATCAGCTTGATATCCTCCTGAAATAGGTGTCATGCCTCGTTCCGAATCAACACTTCGCGCCTACCTTGAACTTCTGCGGTTGCCTAATGTCTTTACCGCAATAGCCGATGTGATGATGGGATATTGGTTCGTCACCTGGTCCCCACTACGCAAGGAACTACCGCCTGCAAATACAGGCATCCTGCTGCTGCTGGTCTGCTCTACAAGCTGTCTCTATTTAGCAGGCATGGTACTCAACGATTATTTCGACCGCAGCAAAGACACGCGCGAACGGCCCACACGACCGATCCCCTCCCGGAGAGTGCCGGAATCGGCAGCGCTCTGGATGGGAAGCGAGTTTATCATCCTCGGTGTTGCCCTTGCCTGGCTTGTTAGTTTCTTCGCGGCAACGCCCCTGACCGGACTGACGGCATTCCTTTTGGCCGGCGCAGTTATTTTCTATGACGGGTATTTCAAGAAAACATCATTCGGCCCCATTGGGATGGGTCTCTGCCGGATGCTCAACGTACTGATGGGCATGACCGCCGCGGGTGGTGGACCGCTGTCATGGCAAACTGTTCATTATCTGGTTGCCGGCGGGATCGGAATGTATGTCGTGGGGATTACTTGGTTTGCCCGAACCGAGGCGGTCGAGAGCCGTCGCAGCCACCTGCTTGCCAGTCTGCTCGTGATGCTGCTGGGAATTACAGCGATTGCCTCGTTTCCCAACCTGCTCCCCTCGAACGAAACCCTTGTCGCATCAGGAATCAATGTCTGGTATGCATTCTGGTCACTGATCGCCCTACAGATTGTCTGGCGGTGTGGCCGTGCTATTTATCGGCCCGCGCCAGAGAGCGTTCAGTTTGCGGTTAAGACCTGCTTACTCTCGTTGATCGTGTTGGATGCAACGGTAATATTTGCCGTCCAGGGTCAAGACAAGGCCTTGTTTCTACTCGCCCTCCTGATCCCAACTCTTTTTCTGGGACGGTTTATCTATTCGACATGAGTTGCCCTCTCCTTTATCTCTCGATACCAGGTTTGCGGTCCACCGACGTGCCGACCATGCCCAATCTCCAAAGCATGGCAAAATGTGGTGAGCAGGTAAAACTCGTACCAAGTTTTCCCTGTGTCACTTGGCCCGTGCAGTGCAACTTGCTCTGTGGCTGCCTTCCATATCAACATGGTGTCGTGGCCAACGGCTTCTACTGGCGTGACTCCCATCAGGTCGAAATGTGGACTGCCGGGAACAAAACCATCCAAAAGCCCCAGCTTTGGGATCTGCTCGGCAAACTTGGAAAGTCGACTGCCGTTTGGTTTCCCATGCTCAGCAAGGGATGTGGCGCTGATATCATTTGTATGCCTGCACCAATTCATAATCCTGATGGATCCGAATCGCTATGGTGCTATACGAAACCAACCGAACTCTATGGTGAACTACTCGAAGCCCACGGGCATTTTCCACTGCAGCACTTCTGGGGGCCCACTGCGGGAATCGAGTCCTCAATGTGGATCGCTGAATCTGCAGTAACCGCGGCAAGTCGCTTTCAACCCGATTTTTTTTACATCTATCTACCACACCTTGATTATGCCGCCCAGAAATTCGGGCCGGAAAGCAAAGAAGCTGCCAAGGCAGCAGTCCAACTCGATCATCTTTTAGGTGATTTTATAACCAAGATGCGGGCCGCCTATGAGGAGGACATTCTCTGGCTCGTCGGCAGCGAGTATACGATCGTACCGGTCGATCACGTAACCTATCCCAACCGGGTACTCCGTGAGGCGGGCTTGTTAAAAGTTCGAGAAGACTCAGGGGAATGGCTTGATTTTTCTGCAAGTCAGGCCTGGGCTCTGGTTGATCATCAGTTTTCTCACGTTTTTGTGGCGGATCCCGAATCGCCAACACAAGACGCCTCTGCGGACACCATTCGCCGCGTGGTGGATCTCTTCACGGGGATGCCGGGAATTGCCGAAGTTCTCGCGGGGACCGATCGCGAAAAATATCAGCTGCATCACGAGCGGAGTGGTGAGGTGATCCTGATTTCCGAGCCCCACAGTTGGCAGGCGTACTACTACTGGCTTGACGATTCCTGCGCCCCGCCCTTTGCTAGAACTGTGGACATCCATCAAAAACCGGGGTACGACCCCGTGGAGTTGCATTTCGATCGTGCAACTCGTGGCATTCCCTTGGATGCCCCCCTCGTCAAAGGCTCCCATGGTGCGCCAGCCACCGCTGCATTCCAGCAGGGCACCCTGATTGCCTCTCAGGAGGGAGTCCTCGAGGCCGAGTCACTACGGGACTATGAAGTCACCAACCTGATCCTCAAGCAATTTGTGGCCAATTAGCGACCATGATTTCAGACGCCTCAATCCTCTTCGAGGCAGTTGGGGCCACAAGCGATTGTGAGCGCTGCTCAAACGCGGTTCGTCTGACGTTGCTCGGGGGGCGTAAAACGGAAATTGCGGCTTTGGCTAAAGAATGCCAACGGATTTTCGTAAGTGATCTGGCGAATCAAACTTTCCGGATGTCCCCGCAGCCGCATCGCCAGAATAAAATCGGGGACTGCCGTTGGTTTCGAGGGGCCCCAGTCGCCCGCCGAGTTGACAAGGAGCCTCTCCGGCCCATATCGCCCCACAATATCAACCGCGCGGTCGGGCGTACATTTGCTCACGGGATACAACGTCATGCCCGCCCAAAAGCCCTCTTCCAGGACTTGTCGCGCTGTGTGTTCCTCAACGTGGTCCACGCATACTCGCGAACGGTCTAGGCGAGCATCATCACACAACATATCCAAAATCATTCGTGTACCCTGGTATTTGTCTTCCAGGTGTGGGGTATGAATCAAAATTTGTTCGTTGGTCTTAACTGCTAAATCCAAATGCTCAAGGAAAATTGTTGCCTCATTTCTTGTATTTTTATTCAAACCAATCTCGCCGATTCCTAGCACGCCTGGCCGATCGAGGAACTCCGGAATCATCGCAATTACTTCTCGGGAGAGTTTGACATTCTCCGCCTCCTTCGCATTGATACACAACCAGGTGTAGTGTGCGATACCGTACCAACTCGCCCGTTTGGGCTCGAATTCTGTGAGTTGGCAAAAGTAGTCTCTGAAACCGTCGATACTACCACGGTCAAAACCTGCCCAAAAAGCAGGCTCGCTCACTCCAACGCATCCCATCTTTGCCAAAGTTTCGTAATCATCCGTGGTTCGGGAGACCATGTGGATGTGAGGATCAAGGTAGTACATAAAAAAATTTCTCTCGCTAGAATTTGGAGTTCGATCGGAAACTTCGCGACAGAACCCAGCAACCCACACTACCCGGAAGGCATCTCGAATTCCTTCTTCCACTCCTTCGCATAAGGCCGCGAGAAGATTAGTTGGATACGCTCGGCGCGATCTGCATCGGCTTCCTTGGCGAGAAGCACCTCGAGAGCTTGCTGGACCGCTATCATTTCCGGACTTCTGGCAACGTCCCCGCGGGACCGGTCGATGCGATCAAAGGTCGCCGCTAACTCTAGGATTTTTGCGCGAATCGTAAGGTATTCGCGATCGAGCAATTCCACCGCATCAATCGGGACTTGCATTATAATGAAGATCCTTTCAACCCCTACTCGGAGGCCAATCAACAATAACTGCGGCCAACAACCGTTACCAGTGGCACCACCTCAGTCTTGCAACGACTGGCTTGTTGATCAAGCGGGGCACTGCAGAAAAGCGGGCCCTAATTTTTACTGCAAAAATGAGCCCGCCGAGCGACGCCTAATGACCGCATTTTGATGGCCTTGAGAAACGACCAGAATCAACCCGAGGGTCTCCGACGAAATGGCGACGAATCCTTCTTTTTGCGAGGCGAAAAGTCCTTCACATTTGCTCGTTTGCCAAGACCAACCGAGTGCTCTCGACCCGTATACCCCATATAGTTGAGTAAATCAGTCAGTGGCATCGATTTGACTCCGTAGTCCTGGGCACTATCCCTGATTTGGCTATAGGCCTTACGGAACTTCTGCTCACTTTTGTCATC